>CBFDDG010000034.1:0-17677 GCA_965603505.1 uncultured Phycisphaerae bacterium
TTCACACCGAATTCAGCCGCCGCGAGGCGGTCCGACGGCCGCTTGACAGGCACAGCCCGCCCTGCCCAGAGAAATCACAACCTGAATCCGCATTGAGAGATGAAATCAGCTTCACCTCGTCCTGTTGATGCGTTCAAACCGCAGCGATCCTTGACGTTTCTCTGCCCGGATGACATTTTCGCCAACCACACCACCCTGGCCTTGAACGATCCACTGAACTTCATGCGTTTGTTCTCCATCGTTCGCCTCCTGAATACTCCTTCCATCCAGGCAACGAACCCGCCTTAACCTCTGATCGCCCTTTTGGGGGAGTACCATAGGATGCCGAATCTTGTTACGCATGGAAACCTAAATAAGGTACAATGGGCTGAGGTAGATAGAGGGGAGTCGAAGATTACGCTGTTGGGTGTTGAGGAGCTGTTGAAGTATGTGGAAACGCTGTTTTATTATGCTATTCATATGTGTAGTAACGCATAACACCTATGCCCAAGTTGTGATCAACGAGATCATGGCCTCGAATGAATCCACTTATGCGGATCCCCAGGGCGAATATGATGATTGGATCGAGCTCTACAATCCCACGGATCAGCCCCTGGATTTGGCGGGTATGTATTTAACCGACGATGTTTCACAACCCAAGGGCTGGCAGTTTCCCTTGCATGGGTCCGCACGTACCACTATTTCACCGGGGGGATACCTGTTGATCTGGGCGGACGACGATATAGAAGACGCAGGACTGCATGCGAATTTTAAGCTCAAGGCCGGTGGAGAAGCGGTCGGTTTGTTTGACACCGATGGATTGACAGAGATCGATACCATTCACTTTTCCGCGCAACGAGAGGACGTCTCGTATGGCCGCTATCCCAATGGTGCATCACTCTGGCAGTTACTGGATACACCGACACCGGGGTCCACCAATCATCGGCAAGCAGAGGGCTTTGTAGCCGAGCCTCAGATCAGTGCAACCAGCCGACTGTTTGTGGAGCCATTTGAAGTGACCATTACCTGTGCCACAGAAGGGGCCGCTATCTACTATACTCTGGACGGTTCCGATCCCCATGGTGAAAGGATTCGCCCTGATCGTCGGTACCACACAACTCTCTATCAAGGACCCTTGTCTATTTCCCAGAGCACAACCGTACGTGCAGTCGCGTTGAAGGAGGGTTGGGAATCGAGCGACGTTGTTAGCGATCGGTATGTGTATGTGCATGCTGAAGTACGTGATTTCCATTCCAACCTACCGATCATGCTCGTAGAGTCGCTCGAGCAGAGGATCGGCTACGAACAGGGGCCCTGCGTGTGTTTCTTGTTTGAACCGAGTGATGGCATGGCCGCGATCAATTTGTCACCCACTCTATCCGCGATGGCCGGGATGGATATACGGGGACAGTCGTCCTCCAACTTCCCCAAGAAACAGTACCATCTTGAAATCTGGGATCAAGATTCCAGAGATAGGGATATTGCCTGGCTGGGCCTGCCCGCAGAATCTGACTGGGTGTTGAATGGTCCTTATTCGGACAAGAGCCTGATGCGCAATGCCCTGTCCTACCAGTGGGCCCGTGATACCGGACACTATGCTCCGCGTACCCGCTTCATCGAGATGTTCTTGGGTCAGCAAACAGATGCCTTGCGCATGAGCGACTACGTGGGCGTGTATTGTCTAACTGAGAAGATCAAGATATCGCCCAGTCGTGTTGATATTGCCCAATTGAGCCCGGGCGATGTAAACGAACCTGATATTACGGGCGGCTATATTATTAAGAAAGACAAAGATCCAAAGTATGAAGACCTTCATTTTGTTACCGATAGCGGGCAGAACTTGATCTATGCTGATCCCAAGGGGACCGATTTAACCGAAGCCCAACAGGATTGGATTCGGGATTATATCAATCAATTCGAAGCAGCGCTTTATAGCACTTCTTTTACGGATCCCGAGATCGGTTATGCGGCTTATGTGGATGTCAATAGTTGGGTGGATCTACATCTCCTGGTGGAAATGACCAAGAATATCGATGGTTATCGGCTCAGTAACTACATGACCAAGGATCGCCAGGGAAAACTCGTTGCGGGGCCGGCCTGGGACTACAATTTGAGCCTGGGCAATGCCAACTATCTTGCAGGGTGGAATCCAGAAGGTTGGTACTTTGAACCCAAGAATCCCCAAAGTCATCCCTGGTGGCCGCGACTGTTTCAGGACCCGGCTTTTCAGTTACGGTATGCAGATCGATGGTTTGCCTTTCGCCGCGGGGTATTTGCCACTGAGCGTCTGCTGGGCACGATTGATGATTATGCCATGATCCTGGCAGAGGCTCAACATCGCAACTTTGAACGCTGGCCTATCTTAGGCACTTATGTCTGGCCCAATTGGTTTGTTGCTGATTCGTACGAGGAGGAAATTGATTGGATGAAGCATTGGCTGGAAGCACGGGTAGCCTGGATGGATCAAACCATTGCCGATGAATATGCCCCGGTTCCGGTTTCCTTTAGCCAGCAGGGAGGACAGGTAGATTCGGGTTATGCTCTGCACATCAGCGCTGCGGCAGATCGCATTTACTACACCCTGGATGGTTCGGATCCGTATAACTCAAAAACGGGCATGGTAAGTTTGGTGACAGAAGACGCCGACAAACAGGTCTTGGTCCCCACAGGCCCGATTAATGAGGCCTGGAAAGGGGGAATGCGAATGCGTTCCTCTGATGGGAACTGGATTAATCATAGCGGCACCCCGGGCGGGATTGGGTATGAACAAAGAACGGGTTACGAACCTTACATTGGGATGGATCTGGCTGATCGTATGGTGGGCCAGGCGTCGAGTTGTTATATGCGCATTCCCTTTACCCTGAATGAGTCTCCCTTTGATCTTGATCTTATTACCTTAAACATGCGTTATGACGATGGTTTTGTGGCCTACCTCAATGGCCAGGAGATTGCTCGGGCCAACGTCAACCATACACCTACCTGGGAATCCGCTGCGGATGCACAGAACAATGACAGTCAGGCAGTACAATGGCAGGCCTTCCCCGTGACGGAGTTGAAACCTCTGAAACAGGGGGCGAATCTTCTGGCCATACATGGACTCAATGTGAGCACTACGAGTTCGGATTTTTTGATGGCGGCGACCGTGACGGCCGTCCTGAAATCCAATCACGCCATGGACGTTAATACGCCCACCTATACAGATCCCATCCCCCTTTATGAGAGTACGCATGTGAAGGCACGTGCCTGGTCCGACGGTCGCTGGTCGGCCCTCAATGAAGCTGTATTCTCCGTGGGACCCGTGGCAGAGAATCTGCGGATTACAGAACTCATGTATCACCCGCAGGATCTCGGTCATCCTGATGATCCCAATACCGAGTTTATCGAGTTGACAAACGTGGGTGCCGAAAACATCAATCTTAATCTGGTGCAATTCACTACGGGCGTTCGCTTGGTCTTGCCCAGTGTGGACGTTGCCCCGGGTGCCTTGGTGTTGGTTGTCAGTGACATGGGAGCCTTTACTGACAAGTACGGCCTCGATTTCCCCATTGTCGGCGTCTATCAGGGGCAACTCAGCAATGCAGGAGAACGTCTTGTGCTCCAGGACGCTGCTGGCCGTTTGATCTGTGACTTCAACTATGACGACGACTGGTTTGGCAATACCGATGGTCAGGGATATTCACTCGTTGTACGGGACCCCGAGCACACAGATCCCCAGGCTTTGTCGTCTAAAGAGGCCTGGCAGAGCAGCCCAACTGTGCATGGTTCACCAGGCATGTGGCCATCGCCATAGAAACGAATTTATTGAGTGAATCCTATCAAAAAGATGTGATCGTGTGCTTTGAAAGGAAACTCGATATCGTGAGCAAGAGAGCAACGAGACCTGGTGCGCCTGTCAAGCGGCCATCGGACTACTCTACTGGGGCAGAATCCGCAGCAAACGCTCTCCGAAAGGGATGGCATGTGGGACAGGGGTGGCAGGGGGCAAGTGGTCTCAATCATCTGTCAGGAGCGGCTCGGCGGACCCTCGAGGTTCTATCGGAGGGCCGCCTCATGGATTTCTAATCCGTAGGTCGGAGGTTCGAGTCCTCCCGGGCGTGCTGTAACTCTTAGTATATGATATTTCACGGCCCGGCTTGCTGGTTGATTATCTCCAACGCCTTTTCGAGATACTCATCATCACAGGATTGTCGCGACCCAATGCGAAGAACCGTTTGGGCGATCAATAGTGACTCAACCTGATTTCGGCATATTCAGGATATCGGTCATCCAGCGACGGGACCGGTCGGCCGCTCCGGTTCCCGCCGGCGTCTGCATTATTGCCGCGTCAGTCGATCCCGGTTCTGAGCTAACGAGAAGAGGAGATACTACACCCGCCGAGCGAATACGTGCAGGTCAGCGACTCTGCCCAGTTCCGATAGGTGTCTCCGTACTCGCGTAGTTCCATCGCCGCCATCCCTTCCGTGTAGCCGTTCCAGGAGTTGTAGACGAAGCCATCCGAGCCGTACTCGCGAACCATCTCCTTCAACGCGCTGGTCCACCTCGAGTTGAGTCCGTACCGAATCGAAGCTGGGAATACCAGGTGCGCATCGTAGCCGGGCGACACGTCCATCAGGAACGGAATCCCCGTGGCTGCCCACCCTTGCGAGAACGTCCGTTTCCACATGATCAGCGTTTCGTCATCGGATGAGCCGACCCATATTTCCGGAATGAAACACATGACCCCAAGGATCGATTCCCGCTGGGCCAGGTGAGGTCCCGTCGTCCACCAGTGCGGGCGAAATTGGCCCGGTGCGAAAGTCGCCGGCGGCAACGCATCGATCAGGAAGCCGACATGCACGCCCGTCCTGTGCAGCACTTCCTCCGCCAAGTCGTCAAACCCTTCCGCAAAAGCGGCATGTTCGTAGGAAGAGAGCCGATTCGAGGCGGCGTGAATCAGCGCCACAGCGTAACGCGGCTCTCCGTTGACGTTGTAGATCCGCGCCCATCGGCCGGCCCATTCCGGATGCGCCGGATTCTGAAGGTAGCGTTCGATGAGATTCACGATCTGGCTGACCGTGCCCGGCGCGACAAGCCCGTCGAAGGTAGGGAACTCATCGCGAAACGACCAGTCGGCGCGCGACTCAATGAACGGGATTATGAAGATGGGTTTCTTGATGGCTGCCGTGAACAGTTCGTCATGCGCTCGGGGCGAACACTGCATGGGGGCCCAAGGAGCCCAGCCTGTGCTGCAGGGCAGAAAGTCCTCGCCCCAGGAAGACATAACGGCAACGTTAAAACCGATTTCGATCATCTGATCCAACGCAAACGTCCGGTTCGCCGCGCCGCCGGACCATTGCAGATGCCGCTGGTCGAGCGGGTGGACGGTATACAGGAACGTATTGACAGGGGCGTCACATTCGTAGGGGCGGGTCCCATCCTTTGCATGGCCGGGGAAGAAGAGCGTCGCCTTGACGGGATGCCCTTTGTGCCCGGGATTGGCCAGACGGCCCCACTCGCGCTGATCCTCCTGAGCACCAACCAACGCCGCTACCTCTGTTTCATCGAGGGCGTGGTCATACACGCGGACCTCGTCGATCCGGCCATGCCATCGCCGGCCGCGTGCTTCGGCGTTCTCGCCGATATAGACGTTGAACGTGTTGCGGCTGATTTGCCCGGCATAGGACGCCACGCCATCCGGTTCTCCATCGACATAGAGGCGAATCCGCTCTCCATCGAAGGTCCCGCAGACATGGTGCCATTCATCCAGAGAAAGCGATGTATTGCCATCGGCCGCATGATAGGAAGGAGCACCAGTCACGCCAAAGTGAAATCGGTTCTGCTCGTCGAGAGTGGACAGGCGCCAGGCCGAATCCCCCTTGGCGATGACGGTAGCCCACGACACACGGACCGTGTCGATTCGAACCCAGGCAGCCACGGTGATTTCTTCCGTCGCATCGAATGCCGCGGCGTCACCGCAATCCACATATCCCCGGTATCCGTCCAGCGCCAGCACAAGGCCTCTGTCTACATCATCAATCGTCGAGGCCGTCCCGACAAACCTCCCGAGGATCTCGTTTCCCGAACTGTCGCGTGCATCTCCCTCAAATGCGTAGTGTGCAACAAGCCCGGCCTCCGCCAGCGTCACCCAACACAGCAGCGCCAGAGCGATCAGTGTGTGCCGGCTCATCACCCGTATGGACCGTCCTCTACCAGATGTTGAAGCTTTGCGCATGGTCCGCCACCTCCTATTCGCTTTCAGAAACGGTGATCCCACGATCTGCTGACGTTACGACAGGCCAACGTTGCTCATGTATAGTCCCCACCGTTCCAAGCTTGGGACATGACTATCTTCGCAGAAATGTGGGGAGATTGCAAGGCCCTGGCCCCCGTCTCGTCAGCAGATCCGCACAACCGACCTACAACTTGAAAGCCCGTTATCTGCCAATTCGGCGAGAATGCCAATTCTGTAAGCCCTTCAACATCATTGACTTATGAAACATTGAGAAATTGTGTGACGGTTGCAGTGAATGGTGTGTGCACGTTGTGTGCGTTCTTCACGTTTAGGTAAGGAAGCGTTGAAATCGCACCGCATATCCTGTTATTGTACAGGCCGTAGCCTGCAGGAATGCTGTTTATGAAGGTAAACGCAAAATCGGGGCTTGAAGAGAAAAGGAGGTTTGAAAATGACGGCGAAACGAATCGTGGCAACGACGGCATGGGCAGCAACGGTCCTCGCCATGGCGACCTGGGGTCAAGCCATGGCGACCGAGCAGGAGAAGGACAACGTACCGCCGCCCGGCTTTCGAGCCCTGTTTGACGGCAAGGACTTCAGGGGCTGGAAAGTCCCCGAAGGCGACAACGGGCACTGGAAGATCATCAACGGCGTCATCGACTACGACGCCGAGAGCGAGGCGCCGGGTGACAAGAACCTGTGGCATACGGAGAATTTCAAGGACTTCGTGCTCCGCGTGGACTGGCGGATCAAGGAGACACCCTACATCAACCCGCGCATCCCCTACATCCTGCCGGACGGCACGCACGCTCGCGACATCCATGGCAAAGAGATGACGCTGGCCCTGCCCGATTCCGACAGCGGCGTCTTTCTGCGCGGGGCCGGCAAGAACCAGGTCAACATCTGGTGCTGGCCCATCGGTTCGGGTGAGTTCTACGGGTATCGCATGGATAAGTCGATGCCGGCGGAAGTCCGGGCCGGCGTGACGCCCAAGCACCAGGCGGATAAGCCCGTGGGCCAGTGGAATCGATTCGAGGTCACAGTCCGAGGCGACCGTGTCACTGTCGTGCTCAACGGCATCAAGGTGATCGACAAGGCTCAACTGCCGGGTATGGCCGAGAGTGGCCCTATCGCTTTGCAGCACCACGGGGGCAAACGCGACGGCCAATGGACCGGCCCGCCCAGCCTGGTGCAGTTCAAGAACATCTTCGTCAAAGAGCTGAAATAGCAGGCCTCACGTTTTTCGCAACCTTGTGTAGTTAGGGAGTTCTCCAATGACATCACGCATGAACCGTCGCAGATTCCTGGGCTCGGCCCTTGCATCCGGTGCCTTCACCATTGTTCCGAGACGCGTATTGGGAGGAAGGGGCAACGTCGCCCCCAGCGACAAGATCACGCTGGCCCACATCGGCATGGGCACCCAGGGATTCAGCGAGCTGGGGGGCTTGCTCGCCGACCCGCAGGTCCAGATCGTGGCGGTGTGCGACCCGAACACCGACAGCAACGACTACGTGGAGTGGGGCAAGAACAGCGTGCGAAACCGGATCCGGACGTACCTGGACAATTCCTCGTGGCGGCAGAATGATAACGGCTGCCCCGGCGGCCGAGAGGTGGGCCGGAAGGTCGTGGACACGTACTATGCCAACCACCGTGGCGCCGAGAACTTCAAAGGCTGCGCCGCCTATGCCGACTTCCGCGAGCTGCTGGAAAACGAGAAGGATGTGGATGCGGTCAAGGTCATGACCCCCGATCATCTGCACGCGACCGTCTCCATCGCGGCTATGAAGAAGGGCAAGCACGTCCTGATGCACAAGCCCATCGCGAACCGGTTGGCTGAGGGCCGTCTGGTTCTCGAGACCGCGCGCCGGACGAAGAAGGCGACGCATCTGCTGGCCTACGGCAGCGGCGCCGGCAATGGGCGGATTGCGGAACGGATCAAGCACGGCGGGATCGGCCCGCTGCGGGAAGTGCACAACTGGACGAACCGGCCGGTGTGGCCCCAGTACACGGAAATTCCCAAAGACCGCCCGCCTGTTCCCAAGGGGTTCGATTGGGACTTGTGGCTCGGCCCGGCCCAGGACCGCCCGTATCATCCGCACTACACGCACACGGTCTTTCGCGGTTGGTACGATTTCGGCGGCGGCTCCATGGCGGACATGGGGATCTATAGCCTCTGGCCCGTGTTCGCCGCGTTGGACCTGGACGCTCCGGTGAGCGCCCAGGCGTGGGCGACGCATACCTGCCGCATCGTGGATCACGTCAGCCGGC
This sequence comes from uncultured Phycisphaerae bacterium, assembly GCA_965603505.1. Classification (GTDB taxonomy): domain Bacteria; phylum Planctomycetota; class Phycisphaerae; order Sedimentisphaerales; family Anaerobacaceae; genus PLanc-01. The sequence continues at coordinate 8,459 of CBFDDG010000034.1, forward strand.
CCGTGAGGAATGACTTCGCTTATCCGACAGGCTGCACTCTCCGCTTTCACTTCGCCGCCAGGCAGGGCACGCCTGCACTGGACTTGTTCTGGTACGACGGCGGCGTGAAGCCGCGCCTGCCCCGGGAGGTCGAGGCGCACGACGTCGAGATGGACAGGGAGGGCATCTTGTTCGTCGGCGACGAGGGCGTGATCATGGGCGGCTTCCACGGGCAGAATCCGCGACTCTTCGCCAAAGGCCAGAACAAGCCCTTCTCGCTGGACGAGGCTTCGTCGCAAAGCACCCGACGCAGCGGCGCTCGCCACAACCCGTGGCTCGAGGCCTGCAAGGGGGGCGAATCCTCGCCGGGCAGTTTCCTCAACGCCGCAACGATCACCGATGCCGTGAACCTGGGGACCGTCGCCCTCCGTGCGGGCAAGAAGGTCCTTTTCGATAGCGAGAAAATGAAAATCACCAACGATTCCGAAGCCGATAGATACCTGTATCGCGAGTATCGTCAAGGCTGGGAGTTGTGAGCGACGGCGCAACTGTCCCCAGCGCCAAACGGGCGCCTCGCCGGGGCGCAGGACCATGTTCATCGTGGCATCGGATCTGCCGGAGCGCTCGCCCGCGATCAACAGAGCCAACCCCGAATCAGCGCGACAACGTCCAAGCACCTACTGGACCTTCGAACCATGCGGTGCCGCAGTCTTCGCCGACGGCAAGATCGCGAGTCTCGGCGGAGCCTTCCCGCCGCGCGTGCCATTGGCCCGGCGACAGGTCAGTCACGAGTATGCGGCTGGGGCGATCCCCCGGCACGGTGAACGTCACCGGCTCGGCGGAGCGCCGGCTGTCCCTTCGCATCAAAACGGCCCACGTCGCCTCGGGCCCCTCGATGATACAGCCCACGCGTTCGCCTGCCTCAAGCCTGCGCACGGGCCAGCGCGACGGCGACCGGCGGTCGGTCACCTGCATGACATTGAGGAACAGGTCCTCGGCCGTGGCGGCCTTCGGCGACAGCTCGATCCGCCACACGCCGGCCTCGATGGAAGTTCGCTCCAGCCGCTTTGGATCGACGTCGTTTGCATAGTTCTGGCCGAACACCCAGAACTCCTTGCCCGGCCCCCCGACTTTGGCGAGGTCCGCATTGGCCGCCGACGGCAGCAGCGTATCCAAAATGAGTCGGCCGCGGTTGCCATGCTGAGTGCAATCGACCACGGCAGAGGCCGACGCGATGCGCGGCTCTTCGAGCGTATGCAACAGCCAGTACTTGCGGAACGCCGGATCGACGCTCACCACGCGGTCAAACACGACCATTGCCGCCGGGACCTCTGCATTGTGCAGGTTCAGAAAGACGAAGGAACGCGTTACCTGCCGGACCTTCTTGCCGTAGGCGTCCGTGATGTCACCCTGCAATAGTGTGAAGTCGGGCGTCTGCGGGTTGGGACCGAAGCCATGCGCGAGCACCTTTCCCGTGCGATAGCCATTTTCCGGCGCAAGCAGTACGTTGAGGTTGCGAGCCTCGGAGCGACGGTGGGGCAGGCGCTGGCCGCCGTCGTTCCCGTAGCCGCGGCGGCCGAACTCCTCGTTCGGATCGTAGACGAGCAGGCTGTTGTGCGCGATCGTGCGCCATGAGTAGTTCAGGCAATGCGAGCTGCCATAGCCGCCGGCCGAGCCTCCCTGGTAGATGCCGGAATCCATGGCCAGCGCCCCTTTGTAGTAGACCTGGAATGCACCAGCGTCCAAGTGCTGATGGTTCACGAAGTTGTACTCGTTGACCTTCATCTCGGCGATGACGGCGTTCTCATCCCAACCGGTGCGGGCGACCGTCCAACCGAAGGGCGAGCCGGAATACCACGACAAGGGCAGTGTAGCGATGGGTTTCGGGGCCAGCGAGGTGTCTCTCCAGAGCACCTCGAAGATCGTCTCGTTGCCGCCGCTGCCGCCCTGCCTCCGGAACTGATCGAGCAAAATGCCGTCACCGTAGTAGCTGGCGGTCAGCAGCGTTCCGATATACTGGCTCCACGGCCGGCCGCGACGTGCGCTGCAGGCGAAGGTGTCGCCGGCCCGCAGCCGCTGGCCGTCGGGCCGCGTCGTGTAGACCCACAGGTAAGGCACGAAACGCTGCTCGGGGTTGTACACGTTGCCCGCGCCGAGCCGGTCGAAAATCCACAGCGGATATGTGTCCCAACTGTAACGGTGCGGGCCGTACGAATCCCCCTGATGATAGGCGTGCCCCGGGTAGAACCAGTTGCGGACAGGCAAGTGCTCGCGGAGAAACCGTCCGGCTGCCAGACGGTACATCTCCGGGAACTCATCATAGATGGCGATCCCCGCCGAGAGCATGTCCCGCATGATCATCGCCTCGGAGGCATGTCCGGTGACGGAGCCTTGGCCTGTTGGTGGATAGCCGCACTCCTGCGTCTTGGCTAAGCGGATCAGCTCCTTAATGAACGCCTGCTTTTCGTCCGGAGTCAGCAGACTGTAGCACCAGTCATATACGATCGCGCCGGTGACCATCATGCGGCCCGTCTTGCGGCAGGCGTCCTGCCGGTTCCCCAACTCGCTTTTCTGGAGCAACGGCAGTGCCGCCTCGATGACAGCCCGCCCCAGTGCTTCGTCATGCGTCACGACGTACTGAAGTGCATCCCACTCGAGCTTGGATTGTGGCGACCGCTTCGCCTGTGCCTGCAACCGCTCGACCGCCGGCTGCAGCACAGGGTCCTTCAACCGCTGCGGCAACTGCGTCACGTGCTCGGCGCGAAGATAAAGCCGCGGATGCTCGGCCGGCGGCACCGGGATGCGCGTGCCATCGATCTCCTGCCATTGTGCTCTCACCTGGGCAGGTGAGGTCGAGCTTGCCGCAACGATCAAGGCTGCCAGTTCGGCTCTCGCCTTTTCGTAGGCGGCCGGGTCTTTGTCCCACTGGAACCAGGACTCGGTCAAACGACGCACGATCTTATCCGCTTCTGCGGATTTGCCCAGGTGGTCCAGGATCGCCATGTATTCGTAGTCCTCGATGGCGTCACGGAGGGCCTTGAGTCGTATCGTCGGCACAATGCCGTCATGGCCTGCCGGCCTCGCGGGGTATACCAGCGATCCTTCACCGTTGAACCGAATGCCCCTGTCGCCCTGCTGAAGCGCGCCCCGGCCGGTGTAGACGGGCGCGTGCAGCCAGGGATCATCCGTCTCGCGCCAATAGGACATCCCGCCCCAGTACAACAAGCCCTTCATGTGGTCCCGCCAAGCCATCCAGGCCGGCGCACGATAGTTGAGCAACGGGTAGTCGATATGCCACCACGGCGTGGGCGGACCCTGGCACAATGCGGTGTACGCCCAGACCGTCTCCCCCAGGGCCTGTCGCTCGGCGGCACTATCCTGGTGATGCAGCGAGAACAGCGGACACCAGATGTCCACCGCTCCGTACAGGTCCCCCCAGGCACTGTCTGCGCCCCCCTTGCCCGGCTCCGTCCAGGTCTGCTCCACGACCATGACCTGGACCGCGGATTTGGCCTCGCGAATCGCCCGGCCCCATTTCTGCACGTATTGATAGTCCTCCTGAGTGTTCGGCTCGTCCTTCAGATAGACGAAGAAGACAATGTGTGGCCGATCGAGTTCTTTGGCCGCACGATCGAATGCCGCGAGCCACGCCCGCAGCTTATCTCGCTCGGCCTGGGGGTCCTTGATGACACCGGAGGGATGTGGAACCCGGAGAGCGTTCACATGGTAGCGGTCCACGAACCGGCGCAGTGCCCGTATCTGTTCGGACGGAATTCGGAACGAGCCATCAGACTGGACCACCGGGCGAAGCATCTCGGCCGATGGCGTGGCGTTGAGGTGATGCTCGCTGAGCAACTGCGCGCACTGCGTCTCCACCGCCTGCCAGTCCGACGGCTCCGGCTCCTTGCCTGCCCTGGCCCGTTGCCGAGCGTAACCACGCATCCGCTGGGCCGGCGAACCGAGCGCCGTGACCAGGGTGGGAGTTTGCGGCAGCGCGAAGTCCCACACAGTCAGCGTGACAGGAACATCCACGCTCATTCCGCCCTCTGCGATGACACGATAAGCGCCCCGGTACTCTCCCGGCGGCGTATCGGCCGGCACATAGAGGTCCACCCATAAGCCGTGCGTTTCATTGGCCGGCACATCGAACGGTATGGCACGGAAGCGTGCGGCTTCCGACTTCTTCCCAGCCCTCGGGCGTTCAAAAGGAATCAAAGGATCGGGATACCAATCCGCCTGAAAGGTGTCGTTTCGGTAGGTGCCGATCTCGAGATGAAGCTGATGCTGGCGATAGAGTCGGCTCTCCGACGTGCGCAACACCGCTGCTCCCGGCCGGTGCAGCTCTCCGGACTCGACTCGCACGGCTTTGACCGGCTCATCCGAGCGGACGAGAATCTGGAAGCTCACCCACTCGTTGCGAGCGGCAGCAATGTTGACCGCCAGCCCCCTCCCGGGCGGCTCGCTGCGGAGCACATGCCTGGTTTCCGTCACAGTCCATACGCGCCAATCAGCAACAGCAACGCGACCGGCGGCAAGCGACAGGAAGATTGCCACAAGACGAGCGAAATCCGTTCTCATGCCCATTTCCTTTCTTTGCAGAAGGCCGGAACATCGCAAAGACAGTCTATCACATCGCGTCCGTCCGGACCACGCGCGCTTGTCAAGCAGCATGGGATTGCCTCGCGGCGGTTGAATTCGCAGTGAATGCTCTTTATAAACTCTCCCCACCACTTCAGAATGAATACGTATTCCTTGGCCGTACGATGGTCCTGGAGGCCAGGCTGACGCGAAAGCTCCTGGAAGAGACCACCGTCCTGTTCACTCCAGATGCCATTCTCAATTGGCCCCACAGACTCATCGCCCAGAGGACGCCCGTCGCGATCCCCCATTGCGGAAGATTGGCATCTGCCTCAAGTCTGTGTACCATACGATTCGCTTAGGCCCATGCGACTCTGAAAGGAGACACAATGATCGTGGCTCAATTCGAAGAGAAAGAGAGCACATTGACCCTCATGGTTGCCGCGGTGGCTATGATAGGCGGGCTCGCGTGTGCAGCGACCGAAGACCGGTCTCCTCACGAATACGATCCGGGCGTGAAACACGACAGATTCCTTCTCCTGGATGACCGCGTCGTGGAAGCGACCAGGAATGCAAGGCTATCGGTCGGCTCAGTGCGAAAAGACCGGCGAAATCCACTGTTTGGAGAAGATAAGCCCTGGGAACGCCGCTTCGACAATCTCTATGCCAATGTGATCTTCGACGAGGAAGCCGGCATCTACAAGTGTTGGTACAGCCCGTTCATCGTCGACAACTCCGCACGGGGTATGACGCTTGAAGAGCGGGGACAAAGGCGTTATCGCGTGCCCCGCAACAGGGAAATGGCCATTTGTTACGCCACCTCCACAGATGGCATTGCGTGGGTCAAACCCGAATTGGGTATTGTGGAATATGAGGGAAGCAGGGCCACCAACATCCTGTGGCGCGGAATCGGAGACAGAGGAAAGTTTTGGGAAGGGCCCCATGGTTCGGGGATATTCAAAGACCTTCGCGATCCGGATCCCGAACGTCGCTACAAGGCATTCTTGAAGGCCGAAATCCTCTCGGTAGCGTTTTCCGCTGACGGGGTCCACTGGGGCCCGGCCATCGCCTGTCCCGAGGCCGATAGTGCCGGAGACACCCACAACAATGCCTTCTGGGCGCCGACGCTGGGTAAATATGTGGGCATCACGCGCGAGTGGGGCGAGGCGTTCGGCCGACAGGTCGCACGGACGTCCAGCACAGATTTTGTCAGTTGGAGCAGGAGCGAAGTCGTGCTCGAAGGATTGGATAAGGGGCACCAGACGTATGCCATGCCCGTCTTCTATCGTGGCGGAGTCTATTTGGGGCTGGTTGCCATACACGACCAAGAGGCCGACCGCGTATGGACGGAATTGACCTGGAGCCCTGATACGGTGACGTGGCGCCGTGTTTTGCCGGGAACGCCCCTCATCCCGAACTCCGAGAAGGAGGGCGATTATGACTGGGGGTGTGTGTACGCGGCCGCCTGTCCTGTGTTTCTGAAAGACGAGATTCGCCTGTACTACGGCGGCAGCGACGGTAAGCACACCAGTTGGCGCAACGGTTATTTCTGCCTGGCGACGCTGAGACCCGATGGCTGGGCAGGCTATGAGGCGATCGACTCAGACCTGCCGGCAGTTATTAGAACGACCCCAGTGGTTTGTGCAGGAAAGGGTCTTCGAGTTTGTGCCGACGTCAAGAAGAACGGATATGTCAGGATAGAGCTTTTCGATAGCAGCAAGCAGCCATCGGCTGAAGGCGAACTCATCACGAAGACCGTAACAGACGGCCTCGTACGGTGGAAGGATGGATTCTCTTTCGAGAAGCTCAAGGCGAACGAAATCAGATTAAGATTCGAACTGAGAGAAGCGAAGCTCTACTCGTTTCGTTCAGGGCCGAAATGAGTAAGATGTCCCGAATTTCCCCGCATCAATTTGGGGGTTTGCATCTCAATGGTCGTTCGTATGGTAGATCATCTTACACAGTCTCTTGAAGCACAACCTCGTGCATGTGTTTCCCGCACGACATCCACGGCCATTATACGGATGTCTCAGCCATATCATGGTCGCGGCCATGCGACGGGTCAATCGCGGTAAGACCTCATCCATGCAGACCAAGTCTCGCAGGATGGGCCGATTTCTGTCATCCAAGGCCGAGCTGCGGGCTTGATTTTCTGGCGGCCTTGCGCGACAATCTTATGATAAAGCATGATGTCACGATGGCGCAAGCGTCGTGAGGAGTTTACAGGGACCCGCGTTGGAGGTGGAAAGAAATGACACGACGCTACACGCTCTGCATTGGGATCATGGCCCTGCTTGCAGTCGGCACAGCTCGTCTGCACGCTGCCCCGAACGACCAATCGGCCCTGGGCATCAACCTCGCCGGCGTGACCTACTGGTCCTCCGAGATCGTGTTCGTCGATCTGTTCAGGCACTCTCAGACGTTCAAGAGCCAGGCGCCGGGCAAGAGCTACGCGCAGGGCGGCCCGCTCGATTTGACCGACGACGGCTGGGTCCGCTCGCTCCGCGACGACGGCCAATTTGCCGACTCGATCGTCCTGAGCCGGCCCAAGCTCGGCTATCCCGCCGGCATCTACACCTGCCTCTACGACGGGCGGGGCAAGATCGAATTCGCCTATGGCACCAAGGTCGTCTCCGAACAGCCGGGCCGGATTCTGGTAGATGTGAAGGCCGACCAGAACCTGCTGACTCTGCGAGTCACGGCGACGGACCCGGGCGATCCGGTCTGGAACGTCCGCGTGATTCTGCCGGGCTTCGAAGATACGTATGAGGACCAGCCTTTCCACCCTGACTTCCTGAAGCGGTGGGAGAAGTTCAAGGTGCTGCGCTTCATGGATTTGCAGCGAACGAACAATTCCGAGCAGGTCCACTGGTCCGACCGCCCCACGCCGGCGATGCAGACGCAGGGTAGCGAGGCCGGCGTCGCGCTGGAGTATCTCATCGAGCTGGCCAACACGCTCGACGCGGACCCGTGGTTCTGCATGCCGCACCTGGCGACGGATGATTACGTCCGCAACTTCGCCGAGATGGTCAAGGCCGAGCTCGATCCCAACCTGAAGATCTACATCGAGTACTCCAACGAATGCTGGAACGGCATCTTCGCCCAGGCCCGCTATTGCCGGGACAAAGGCAAAGAGCTCGGCCTCAGCGACAACGATTTTCAGGCCCAGTTGCGATACTGCTCCAAGCGATCCGTCGAGATCTTCGATATCTGGACAGAGGCCTTCGAAGGCGCCGACCGTCTGGTCCGCGTCCTGGCGGCCCAGAGCGCCAACCCCTGGACCAGCGAGCAGATGATGGACTTCGAGGAGGCATGCACGCACGCGGATGCTCTCGGCATCGCACCCTACTTCGGCAACGCGCTCGGCGATCCGAGGACGCAGAACGAAGTGGCCCAAATGACCGTCGATCAGGTGCTCGACAAATGCGCCGAGTACATCGCCGAAGGCAACAAGACCATCGCCGAGCAGGCCCGGCTGGCGGCTGCTCGCGGCCTGCGCCTGGTCGCCTACGAGGCTGGCCAGCATCTGGTCGGCCACGGCGGCGCCGAGAATAACGAGCCACTGATGGACCTCTTCCACGCCGCCAACCGCCACCCGCGAATGAGGAGCCTTTACCTCGACTACCTGTCCGGCTGGAAAGCCAGCGGCGGCACCCTGGCCGCGATCTTCTCTTCCACGGGCACATACTCCAAGTGGGGTTCCTGGGGTCTCATGGAGCACCACGGCCAGCCACCCGCCGAAGCCCCCAAGTACCAAGCCGTTATCAAGTTCCTCGACGCCAATCCACGTTGGTGGTAATGCCAGACCGAAACGTGTTGTAGATCTTTGCGCACACGTTCGCTCTGTATTCCGACAACCTCTCTGGGGACTCTGTCCCTGAGACAGGCAACTTCGACCTTGTCTTCTTCCATTCGGGTTCTTGGAGAACAGGTGGCGTTTTTCTCGCTCTGATGGTAGGCTTGTCTGCGGAATCCAGAAATGAGGTTGGGACCGCGGAAGCCGCGGGAGAATCAGAACGATGGACGCAGAGCGATTCGAAGAGATGGCCCGAGATCCGAGGTTTATCCCGGGCATCTACAACTACTGCGACCGATGGTGCGAGCGGTGCGCGCTCACCTGGCGTTGCATGAACTACGCGATGAGCCAGGAGGCCGAAGCCGCCGGCGACTCCCGCTCGCGGGACATCGAGAACGAGGCGTTCTGGGACAAGCTGCACGAGACGTTCGAGTCGACGATGGAGACGATCGAAGAGCAGGCCGAGGAAATGGATTTCGACCTCGACAAGGAGGATCTCGACGAGTTCCTCGAACGGGATGAGCAGATACACGAAGCGGCCAGGGCGCAGGCCTACAGTCGGACCGCCAGGAGGTACATCGATACCGTCGATAATTGGTTCATACTGAATGAGGGCCTTCTCGACGAGAAAAGCGACGGGCCGAAGTCCTCTGCCCGAACAAACATCTCGGCCGACAGCACGGCGGACATTCGTGACTGTCTCGAAGTGATCCGCTGGTACCAGCCCCAGATCTGGATCAAGCTCTGCCGGGCGGCCAGCGGGACCATCCGCGCCGACACCGAAGAGGTGGACTGCTTCCAGGAAGATGCCGACGGCTCGGCCAAGGTCGCCATCATCGGGATCGAGCGCTCCATCGCGGCCTGGG
>CBFDDG010000035.1:0-17648 GCA_965603505.1 uncultured Phycisphaerae bacterium
AAGTGATACACATCGGCGTCCGCCCGGACCGCCAGACGATAGAGCCGCCACATGACCTTCGTCATCCGTTGCATCCGGCTCTTCGGCTGCGGCAGGGGCAGCACGCGGACGCCGTCAACGACCTCCTCCTTGTCGTGCCGCGCGATCAGCACGACCTCGTAGCCCGCCTTCGCCAGGCTTCTGGCTTCTTTGTGAAAGACCCGCCCGTCGAATGGAATATGGACCGACGTCAGAATGCAGACCTTCCCAAGAGGCTGCTTCGGTCGATCCGTCATGCCAATGGCTGCTTGATTCACCGGCTCACCAGTGCCTTCAACGCATCGGCCAGTTTCTCGGCGTTGTGCTCGGAATCGAATACCGTGCGGACTCGTGCGAGGCCGTTGCGCCCGGCGGTCAATCGAAATGCTTCGTCCACGATCATTCGCTTCATGGCCCGACGGAGTTGTTCGACGTTTTTCGGATCGATGAGCAATCCCGTTTCCCCGTCGATCACGGCCTCCGGAACGCCGCCCACTCGGGTCGCTACGACGGCCAGGCCGCAGTTCATCGCCTCCAGCACCGCCTGCGGCATCCCTTCCGTGTAGGACGGCAACACGAAGAAATCCGACGCTTGCAGGAATTGTGCAACTTCTTCCGGCGCGACGCGGCCGGGCAGAAGGACGGCGTTCTCCCGATCCAGAGAGTCACGGAGGTCGTGCAGAGGGCCCCGTGCCGGCCCGTCGCCGACACACACGAGCTGAAAGTTCCGGTGTTCGCGCAGCAGCGGCTTGGCCGCAACTGCCAGCTCCCGCATTCCCTTGGTCTCACGAAGCCCGCCGACGTAGATGGCGACGATTTGTTCCGCGGGCCAGCCGAGTTCTCTGCGCACCGGGTCCCTGTTTTCGGCCGGAGCGAACTGCTTCGTGTCTCTGCCTAAGTAGACGCACAAGGGCTCGACTTTGCATCGGCCGGTCTCAGCGAGCTTGCAGCAGATGCATTGACTGACCCCCACGGGCAGGTCGATCCGGGAGAGGATCTCAGACAATCGGCGTTGCAGAGCCGGTATGCAATCCGGATACACCATCACGTCGCTGCCCACCGCCAACGCCGCGACGGGCAGGCCGAGAGCGTCGCCGACGACCACGGCCGCTTCCGCGTCCGGCAGCATGGAAACACCCAGCACGCAGTCGAAGGGGGCCTCTTCGTGCCAGCTTCGGGCCGCCGGCAGCAGGCCCCGCGCCATCGACATGCCTTCGAATCGCCGAAAGCCGAAGCCGGGCGGTCGAAGGTACGCAGCCTTCCGGGCCTGCAACCCGGCGGGGGGGGCCAGAGGGTTCGTCGGCCCGTAGCCCCGCCAGCGCGGGACGTGATGGAGCGGCCAGGGCGCCCACGGCCGGCCAACGAGAAACGAGCACTCGATGCCGAAGGAGCGCAGAACCTCGGCCTCACGACAGATGAATACGCCGTGCCGCCTCGATCGGACAGAGGGAAACATGTGGCTAATTGCCAGGATCCGCAACTTCTTCATCCGTTTCGTCGGTCCACTGCTCTTGCGGCTCCGCATGCCACCAGCCCAGGCGCTCCGCCGCCAGGACAAACGCCAGAAAGACCCAGTAGTACTTGGCGGAAACCTGCTTGATGTTGAGTCCCATCACCAGCAGAAAGGTCAGCACGGTCCGGGCGTAGAGCTTCTCCAGCGTCAGGGGCGTCCGTTTGACCGTGAGCATCAGGAGAATCACGAAGGCCGCGAACAGGATTGCGCCGGGAATCCCGTACACGCCGAGCGCGAAGAAGAAATCGTTGTGAGGCCAAATCTGGCTGCCCGTCCGCTCGAACCAGCTATAGTAGCCCGCTCCCGCCGGCCAGCTCAGGACGGCATCCGTCGCGTGTTTGACGGCTCGCATCCGAAAGTCTAATGCGGTTCGCGCGCGATGAACGTCCGTGAGACGCTCCACGACCGAGCTCTCCAGGCCCTGCTGCTTGATCAGAAACCCTACGGATGCGGAGGCAAAGAGGATTGCGATCAGCAGCAAAGCCGCCAGCGCCGGGCGTCGAAACACCTGGCGCACGAATAGCAGCGGCGAGAGCATCGTGAACGCCAGCGCCACCAGGCCGCCGCGGGAGCCGGTGCGAATCACCATGACGGGCAGGAACAGCATGGCCGCAAAATAGATCGCGCGCCAGAGAAGACTCTTGTCGCGGGCGAAGAGGTAGATCGCCGAGAGAAATGCCAGTGCGATGAGCGCCGAGAGCATGTTGGCGTCGATGGCGCTTCCGAGTGTGGCGGCGTACCGAACGTCGCGCGTCTCCTGCACGGCGCGGATCGCGGCGCCGGTCTTGATCGCCAGCACGACGGAGCCGACCGTGCCGATGACGTACGAGCGCAACGCCCAGCGAAAAGTGTTCTCGTCGTTCGTTTCGAGGATCCAGTAGACGATCAAGATCAGGATGACGAGCTGAAACTGGGTGAATGCGCGTCGCACTTCCATGCCGAGGTACGGCTGGGCCAGCGAGGTGAAGAAGATCCAGAGGCTCAGGGCCGCCGCCGCCCACAGGGCCTTGTGCCGAATCCGCAGGCCCGGGCGGGTGAGCAGCACGTTGAGAAAGAAGCTGACCGCAACCGCCACGCCGACGCCGCGGTCGAGGCTGAGCGCGTGCTGCCATCCCACGCCGGCGCCGGTCGGCAGGACCATCATGAGGATGCACAGGGCGAACGTCGGCTTGATCACCATTCCGACGAAGGTCGGCACGGCAATGATCGCCGCCCCGGCAATCGGATTCTTCGCCAGAAAAACCACGCCAAGCCCGATCGCGCAGATGACCAGCCACGCCGCCAGCAGCATGGAATTCATCGCCGGCGTGAACTGGATATCGGACGTGCGCTCCTGCGGCTCGTACAGCAGGCTCTCGTCGTCGAGTTCGTGGATATAGGTCGTGTACATCGTACGGATTATCGACTTGTTGCGGCCCGAGCGTGATTGGTTCTTAACCGCTTCAGCCAGCGGACGGCGCGAAAGAGACCGCCAAGAATCCGGTGGTTGCCGGACAGCGCGCATCGCACCGCGTAGAATTTCAGCATGTGGGTGTAGTCGCCTCGAATCGGGGCCAGCAGCTTTTGCTGATAGGTCGGCACGCTCCGGCCGGCGAGCTTGAACAGGTGCATCCGGGCCTTCAGTTTTCTCTTCTTGAATAGTGCACGGCCTTGGGAAGCGAGCAGTTCCGGCAGGCCAAACTCCGATAACTCGACGGCCTCCTTCGATGCCGCCCGCTCCAGGAGTTCTTCGCCCTCGGGCGTTCGCGAGACGACGAAGGAGCTGCCCGTTTGGTCGGCCCGCATGATCTCAGGAATCCACGCGTCCCCACAGGTCAGGTCGCTCAGCTCACCCAGCATGTCGCTGCACAGCGTACATCGCCGCAACGAATACGGGCTCAGCGCGTTGTAGTAGTCGGCCAGCGGAATTGTTCGCTCGGTCCCATCCTTCAGACGGATCAGCATACCGCCCGGCCAGCCCCGGCCCCGATACTCGAGCAGCTTCACGGCGTCCGCCGGCACTCCGATGCTTTCGAGAAATCGCTCGGTGCCCCGGAAACTGTAGTCCAAGCTGCATGCGATACTGATCCGATACCGAATCCGCTCTTTGAGGCTGGGGATGTGCTGCTCGGCCTTACGAACCCCCTGAATATGGCACGGAAGCCCCACAATGGCGAATCGGCCATCGGAACGAAGGATCTCCTTCAGCGCTGCGCCGGCGGCCGCGGGGCAGTACTTCGAGCCCGCCGCCGAGAGGATTTCGGCCCTTGTGCGGGCAATGAATGGCTCGGGTCTGAGCGGGTCGTCGCTCCGCATCCGTGTTACCAGCGCGCCATCAATCAAACCTTCTTCGAGTGCGAAAATGAGCAGAGAGCTGACGAGCCCGCCGGAAGCGCTGTTGTATCGAACGGCCTCGTCGGTGGCATGGCCGACATAGCAGCCGAGGTATCGGCCAAGCGCGACGTCCTCGGGGATGTCGCCAAACAAAGCGGCGTTCAATCCCTCGAAGTCAACACTGTGGCCCGGGCAAACTTCGTAGCAGAGCCCGCACCGCGTGCATCGATCCCGGTCGAGCAGCGGGATATAGCAACTGCTCTTCGTATCGACGATCATATCGAGCGCGTCTTGCGGACAGATCCCCGCGCACGTACCGCAGCCCGTGCATAGCTTGCGCTTGACCACCATCTCAATTGTCTGCTTATCCTTCATAGCTCAAGCGGCTTCCCGCGATGGTCCTTTGATCGTGCGCGCAATCTCATGCATTCGTTCGGATAGCTCGCCGCGAGTCTGTTCGAGGGACTTCCGGATAGTGCCGCGGGCCTCGAACAACCCCAGGGTCTTCAACGATGCGCCTTGGTCGTCCATGATGTCCATATCGACGATTTGCTCTTCGCAGCCGCACATATCGCCGATGATGCCGTGCGTGCGCGTGTCCCGGCGATTCGTCATCGCGGCAAACGGCGTTCCTACCGAGACACTGCCGATGAGCGAATGCGTTCGCTCGCCAACTAAGAAATCACACTCGCGGATGATGCTCTTGAGCAATCTTGCCGGGCAGTCCTGCTCGAGCGCCGCCGAATCGTCCGCTCCCGTCTTCATCCGCTCGACAACATGCCTGGCCGCCACGATGTCGTTGCCGGCCTTCTCCACCGAGTGCGGCAGAAACAGCACGAACGCATGATGCTTCTCGATGAGTGCATCGAGAACCGCGGCAAGGTACTGTGCGTGAGCTTGCTGCTTCGCCGGGCCCTGCAGGTCGGGTCGAAAGCCGCCATAGACTCGCCCCTTCTCGAGCGCTGTCACGGCGACAATTGGTCGGTTGTTCGCTCTCGCCCGTCGATACGGGTCGCATCGTTCAAGGATTTCGCGGGCCGCCTCGGGCGGTGCAGGCCGCATCGCAAAGGCCGGATCGGGGGCAACCACTAACTTCCTCGGATCGCGACAGACCCGCTTCATGTTTTCACACGAGTACTTCTCACGGAACACGCAGAAGTCGCTTTCCTCCATGGCCTGCCGGTACAACCCGGCCTTATAGAGCCGGCCGGCGGCGATCCCCGTGCTGGCGCCCAGGATGCCCGCCCGCTTGCCGTGCTTCTTAGCCAGATGGATAATCCCGCACGACTCCACGCAGAAGACACCGTCGTGCCCCACCAGCACGTATTCCGCGCGGCGGAAGAATTCCTGAAGCGGTCGATGTTCCTCAGCGCCGGCGTCTGTCAGGTTCTTCAACGGCCCGTGGATCCCGAGCCGAAGCTCGATCGCGATCCTTGCCTGCAGAAGAATCCGGCGCCCGCCAGTCAGGGCGGAGTTGCCCTCGAACCGAAAGATCCATTCTCTCGGGAAGATGGTGATGTTCTCGCGTTGCGTCACCTGCGCAACATGATCGAACAACCCCAGTGCGACGGGCCGGCCCTCCGACAGCATGTCCTCGATCCCGCGAACGATGGCCTCCTCACCCTTGTTCGTGATCGGCACGTAATCGGCTATCAGGATGTGCAATCGATCGTCCATAAGCATGCACGCCCTTTCGGCGAGGCGTGGTGAAGGATTCTTTCATTGGATGAGTGGGGCGCCATTCGTCGGCCCTGCAGGCCCGCCGCGACCCTGCCTCAGGGCGGACAGCAGGTGTCGGCGCTCCGTGCTCTTCAGGCTCAGGCGCCAACTGGCGAGCAGCGTTATCGCACCGACACCGGAGATGACGGCGAGCAGGCCGAGCCAGGAATCAGGCGGCGACAGATACTTCCATACCACGATAAGCGCGACGGCCGGAACGGTGCCCAACAGGGCCGGCCACCAGACGTGGACGATGCTGTCCCACGCCGGGATTCCCATCTTCCGATTGAAATAGCTCGGCAGGATCAGGCCCGCCACGAGGGCCATCGGCACGAAATTGCTCCAGGCGGCGCCGCGAAGGCCCCAACCCAGTACCGCGATCGTAAAGACCACGCCGAAAACGCACAGGATCGCCTGCAGGGCCGTCAGGAGTCCGAAGACGCGGTGCTCCCCGCGACCCGCCAGGACCAGGAAGTTGCTATGCTGGCTCAGCAGGATGCAGTAGCCGGCGGTCAGGATGGCCAGAACGGTCGCAAGCGATGGGATGATGGCCGGGTCCTCGAACTTCGAACCGATCCAGACTGTCAGAAACTCTTTGCCCATGACGATGAAGAAACAACCCGCCGGGATGATGATCAGCAGACTGTATTTCTGCGTCAGGAAAGCAATCTGCCGGACCCGCAGATGGTCGTCCCGGGTGTCCAGGTCGCTCACGGCCGGTTTGATCGCCGCCGTGAACGCCTGCACAAACTGCGAGAGCAGCAACGCGCCCGCGGCCGCCGCGAAGAACTGGGCCACCTCGGCCGTGCCCAGGAAGATCCCGATGATCGTCTCGCTGGCCCGGCCCATGATGATGGCCCCCGTGGCGTACAGGAACGTGTTCATCCCATAGAACAGCATCTCCTTCAGCAGCGTGCGATCCACGCTCCGCCAGGAGACGGATACGTCGGGCAGCAGGCGCCGCACGAAAAGGCCCTGCACCCCGCGGGCCACAACTTCGCCGAGGCCGTAGATGAGTCCGAGCGTCAGCAGGCCGTAGCCGCGCAGCAGCAGAACGACAAGCAAGGTCGTTTTTACGGCAAGGACCACGAATGTCACGGCGCTGGTGATGTCGTATCGCTGCAGCCCGCTCAACACGGCTGTCGGCACTTGCAGCGGCGTCGAAGCGGCGAAGCTCAAGCCCACAATCAGGACCAGCACGCTCGCCGCGCCCACGAACTGCGGCTCGATCGCGAACCAGTCCCCGATCTTCACGTGAAGGATCAGGCTCAGGACCACGAGCGCTATGGCGCCGATTGAGAAGAACAGCACCGCTGTGCTGATGACCTTTTGGATGCCCTCCTTGTCGTCTTTTGCCAAGTACATGGGGATTCTGCGATTGATGGCGCTGTTGAGCCCCATGCCGAGGATCAGCCGATACCGAAAGACCGAGCCGATCAGGATCCAAACGCCGTAGCGAGCCTCGCCGAGCCGTCCGAGCAGGAACCGGATCAGGAGAAACGCCACGACGGCGTTGCTCATCAGGATCAGGACGTTGAAGCACGTATTGCGAATCAGCCGTCCGGAGGTCGTAATCGTGTTGGCCATGTGCTGTTACTCGGGTCCTTGCCGGGCCCGGGTGCGCTTCCTTGCGACACAGAACAGATTCGCCGATTCGAATCGGCGGGCGTCCCATGCCATGATCCTCGTGATTCCGCGGCGCAGCGGGGCGATTCGGCCGAAGAGCATCTCGGCGATCTTCAGAAGGCGAAGGAAGAACCCGGCCCCGTCGAACTGAACCACGGAAAAGCCCTTGCGATACAGAAGGTCCTCCAGCGTGCGACGGGAGAAGTGCTCGTGCCATCGCTTCTTCGCGGCCACGTCCCCGATCAGACCGTCCGGATTCGTTACGTATCGGCGCTCGTATTCCTCCGGCGAATGCCGGCGGCAATAGTACCACCGATGCAGTCGCGGGAATCGAAACTTCAGGTTGCCCATATCCAGAAATGAGAACACATGTTGCCTCGGGACGGTGACAATCAATGTGCCGTCATCGCGCAGGACGCGGCGAAGCTCGGCGAGCAATGTCTCCTGCCGATCCACGTGTTCGAGCACGTCCATCAGACTGATCGACGAGAACTCTCCATCGGCGAAAGGCAGCGAAGCCCCCGGGCGGACATGCACGATCTCCAGGCCGCCCAGCCGATCCCTGGCGTGCCGGGTGGCCTCCTCGCTGGCGTCGGCGCCGACCAACCGTTGAATGTCCTTGCTCTGCAGCGCCGCGAGGAACCGGCCGTCGCCGCAGCCAAGATCGAGATGAGCCGCTGTGCCTGCGGGGACATGCTGCCACGCGAATCCGTAGCGGTCGTATCCACAAGGGTTGTCGGATTGAATCCTGGTGCGCATGCACGCTCCCGGGCAGCCGGTTCAGCCGCCGCTCGCCCCCGGCTCGACCACACGCCATAGCACGCCGGCCTCGACGAACTCATAACGGTCCAGAAGAAACGCGGGCCCGTATCCGGGCTTTCTGGAAACGACGTACACCGGGTGCGTCTCGAGCAGCTCTCCGATGGTCCGTTCATTGACTTCGGGGGCCGCTTCGCTGCGTGCAATCCCGGTGACGACTTTCACGTCCGCACGGACGCCTTTGACCTCCTGCACGTACAGCAGGGGGCCTATGGTCGTCGTGTCCGCGCAGATGATCGCATTGCCTTCGGTGCTCTCCAACGCCTCTCTCGCGAAACGCTCGGCGCCCGTATCCGCCGTCTTCCACGGCTGCAGGAAGTACTCATAATCGTTGCGATAGGGTATGTCCCGCCGCGTGCCGATCTGCACGTGCAGACGTTGCGCGAGCGCCGGCGCGACGGCATACACGCCGACCGGCAGGAGTGCGCATACCACGATCACACAGGGCGTCAACCTGCCGGCGATGCGTGAGCGAACCTCATGTGCGCCCAGGCCGATCACCACGGCGACCATGCTGTAGAACGGAATGAAGAATGCGTAGCGATCCGAGATGGTGTAGCGGAAGGCGAAGAGGAAGAACAGCACCAGCAGCGCCAGGGCCACGTTGCGAAATGCGGAGGTCGGCCCGATCCTGTGGAGACCGTAGAGGCCCGCCAGGAACAGCAGGGCGTTTGGCGTGGGGAAGTTGAGCAGGATGAACAGGATGTTCTCTCGAACGATCCTCCAGGACAGGCTCATATTAAGTACGTCCGCCCGCCAGCGATCTCCGAAGGCGGCCGAGGCCAGCGTCCTGAAGATGTCACCGCTTTGGACGATGTTCTTGATGATGAGGTATTCAAACGGCAGCGCTGCGACGATCCACAACGCAACGATCAGCATGACATCCTTCGCATGAATCGCTTTCCTCGCGAGCAGAAACACGATGAATGCGGCGTAGCAAACGAACGGGATCGAGCCGAGCATATGCACGGCGACCGCCAAGCCGTTCAGCAGACCGAGCAGGTAGAGATATCTGACGTTCTTCGTCCTGGTGTATTGTAGCAGCATGATGAGTTCGGCGAGGAACAGGGCCGTCCAGAGCGTGTACGTCTCGGCGATGCTCGCATGGCGCCAGAACGTGTGGGAGACGGCAAGCGTTGCGGCGGCGATGAGGGCCGGGAAGTCTTTGCCGAGCCACAGCCGCACCAGGAGGTACAGGTTCGCCACCGCCACCGCGCCGGCCACGGCGGAAACACAATTCACCCGATGACCGAACTCGCCCAATGGGATACACTTCGCGGCGATTGCGACGAGATAGTACAGCGGGTGCGAAATAGCCAAGCCAAGGAATCCCTCGATATCGTTGTGCCACACGCGATACTGAATCAGCCCGCTATCCTGCCACAGCGCCCCCGGCGCGCAACTGAGGCCGTAGATCGCTCCTGCGGCAAGGAGAACGACCGCGTACATGGTCACTGTGGATGAGGTCCGCGTCATGCGTGTATACGGCGTTGCGGCTTACGATGGGTTGTTCATGTGCGTTCTACAGTGCTCGACGATGGTACGCAGAGCTTGATCGAGACTGGTTTTGGGCCGCCAGCCGACGGTCTTGCCGATTCGCTCGAGGTTCGGCACCCGGCGCATCATGTCCTCAATGGGCCGGCCGTAGGCAACGTCGTAGGGCACGAACTCCTTGCGGCTCTTGCTGCCCGTGATCTCGATGATCCGGTCCGCCAGGGCCTCGATGCTGATCTCTTCCGAGGAACCGATATTGAAGACCCTTCCGGCCGCCTGCTCGCACTGCATCAGCGCGAGCACCGCCTCCACGAGGTCCTCGACGTAGCAGAAGCATCGAGTTTGCCGGCCCGTCCCGTAGATCTGGATCGGCTCGTTCTGCAGGGCCCACTGCACGAATCGCGGCACGACCATGCCGTACCGGCCGGTCTGCCGGGGGCCGATGGTGTTGAAGAACCTCGCGCTGACCACGCCCAGGCCGTACTGCTGATGGAACGCCTGCCCGAGAAACTCGTCGATCGCCTTGCTGCACGCGTAGGCCCAGCGGGAAAACGCGGTGCTGCCGAGCACGAAATCGTCATCCTCGCCGAAGGGGATGTTCTCACTCTTGCCGTAGACCTCGCTGCTCGAAGCGAGCAGGATCCGGCGGCCGAACTTGTTCGCGGCCTCCAGAACGACCTCCGTCCCGGCGATGTTCGTCTCGATCGTGTGGACGGGCTCGTCGGCGATCAGTTGCACGCCGACCGCCGCCGCCAAGTGGAACACGACGTCGCACCGCGAAGTCAGCAGTTGCACCAGCGTCGTATCCTGGATATCGCCTTTGACGAACTGCAGCTTCGGGTCCTGCCGGAAGGCCTGCATGTTTTCGAGCCGGCCCGTGCTGAGGTTGTCGATGATCGTCACTTCGTTGCCGTCTTTGAGCAGCCGCTGGGCCAGATGAGAGCCGATGAAACCCGCTCCGCCTGTGATCAATGCGTTCATAATCGTCGAGCTTTCCCTGTGTAACGACGCGAGAGAAGGAGTCTGTGGCAACGAACGTAAACGATTTCCGGCACGCAGGCAACGCCGAATCCGGGCGCACTCCGTGCCCGTCGGATGCGCAAAAGAAAAACAGCCTCCTTGCTGCATCCGTTAGCGCGATCGGGACGTTGCGAGGCGGCTGCGTCGCGTCCTGCGGCCACAGCAACCGGCTCAACATCCCATCGTTCGTCGAAGACCCATCCTTCTACAACATAAGTATCGGAAAATAAAGAACATAGCTTTAGGCAAAGGGCCCGGTGGCGGGCCGCCGGACACGGTGTCACCCGCGCCGAATACGCGACTGCAAGCTCCGATAATAGCGAGGCAAACCTTGCTTGCAGGCACGCCCGTTCGGAGGGCAGCTTTGCAGGTGCGCCTCCTCGATAAAAACCGCTTGGATTCCCCATGGCAATCGGGTATAATAGGGGAGTTAGGAAGACTGGATTCGGGGGTGTGTTTGCATAGCAATCGTCTACGACTTCTTCTGATGGGGGTGATCCTCGTTGTCTGCTGTTTGAGCGTTCCTGCGGGCGCCGGGCAGACCATCTCCGCCATCGAGTTGTTCGACCGGATGCGCGGGATGTGGCTCGGGCAACTCATCGGCAACGCCGCAGGCCGGGAGACCGAGGGGCTCTACAGCGGCTCAACGCCGAATCCGGACCCGTGCGTGCCCTGGCAGATCAAACAGGTTTGGGACGCCGATGACGATACGGATATCGAATACATCGCCTTGCACGCCCTCGAGACCTATGGCTTCGACTGCAACTCGTGCGAGATCGCCGAGCAATGGCTCGAACACATCACCTCACAGGGCATCTACATTGCCAACAAGCAGGCGTGGTACCTGATGCTCGACGGCCACGTACCGCCCGGGACGGGCAGCCGCACGTATAACGAGCACTGGTACTCCATCGACGCCCAGATCGGCACGGAGGTCCTCGGGGCCGTTTCGCCGGGGCTGCCCGATGTCGCCGTCGACTTGGCGGGGCGTTTCGGACGCGTCACGAACAGCGGCTTTGCCGTCCACGCGGCCCAGTTCTACGCGGCCATGTACGCCCACGCCTTCTTCGAGCCCGATGTGGTCGCACTGGTCCTCAAGGGGCTTGATGTGATCCCGCGAAGCAGCCGGACGGCGGCCGTCATTACGGACGTGCTCGACTGGTACCTTCAGGACGCCAACGACGCCGTGCTCGACTGGCGGACGACCCGTCGAGAGCTCTATAACAAGTACCAGGGCGCCGATAGCTTCGGTCGCTACTATGGGTGGTGGGAGTCCACGATCAACACCGGCGCCACGGTTCTGGCCCTGCTCTACGGCGAGGGCGACTTCAAGCAGACCGTGCAGATCGCTGTCCTCGCCGGCTGGGATTGCGACTGCAACCCGGCCACGGCCGGCGGCCTGCTCGGCATCATCCACGGCTTCAGTGGCCTGCCGGCGGACCTTACGGACCCGGCCGTCTGCGGCAATCTCTACCTGAATGTCTCCCGGCCGGGCCTGCCCGATCCCGCGGCCTCCCTTCCGCAATACGACACGATCACGACCACCGTGCTGTACATGCTCGTGCTGGCGCAGGAGAACATCCTGCGGAACGGCGGGGCTCGAATCAGCAACCGCCTAAGCTGGGTCTACTCCATCCCGCCGGCCGAACCCGCTCCTCCTGATCCTGGGGGCGGCGATCCTATCGGACCATCCGGCCTCGTTGGCAGGGCCCTCGCCGCTGGGATGACCGTCACGCCGACCGCCTCCGTGTCTCGATACAACCTCAGCCACGACCGGCACGATCTGGACTCCATCATCGACGGCGTCAGCGACAATTCCTGCACCGGCCACCGGCCGTACTATACGTATGCTCCCAACCTCGCGGACCGGCCCGAGCTGGACTGGTATGAGTTGGCGTTCTCCGAGCCCGTCCAATTCGAGGAGGTGGTGTTTCACGAAGGCGATGTCCTCTGGGGTAAGATCAACACGTACTACAAACAGGATGAGCCTCTCGGCGGCTTCTTCGCGGACCTGACCGTGCAGATTCTACAGGACGGCGGGTACATCGAGCCCGCAGATCTACAGATGTCGCCCGCGCTCGACCGCTTCCGGATGTACCAGAGCATCACTTTCCGCTTCGCCCCCACAACCGGCGAAGCCATCCGTATCATCGGCACGCCCGGCGGCTCAAGACGCTTCACCACGATCCTGGAACTCGAAGTGGACGGCCGGTTGCTCGAAAGCCCGCCCACAGATCCTAACGGTTCAGCATCTCCGGATCCGACCGCGCCGGGCGCCGATCCATAGCGGCGAGCCCGCCATGCGCCCTCCCAAGCGAAGGCTCGCGGCGGTACACCCACCGCAACCCTGAGCCCTCTGCGTATCACCCGCTGAAGGCTGCCGCTTCACTCCACGCTGCCGGTCACTGACGGCAACGCAAGCTGGCCGGTCTTTCCCACGGGCAGCGTCATCGATCCCAGGCGGGGCGTCTTGATCACCACGTCGAGCTCGGCCTCATAGGGGATTGTCGCGCCGGGCGTCACGCCGCCAAGGACCTTCAGCGCGCTGAGGTAATTCACCCGGGCGGGTAACGAGACCACTTCACTTGCCGCCCCGGGCACTTTGACCTCCAGCTCCCGGGAGCCGGCCAGAAACCTCTGACCCCGGCTGGACACGGCGTAGCTGAAGCTCAGCAGCGGCATGTCGAACGCGTAGTTGTTCAGGATCTGCACGTCGAACACGAGCGTTGCGCCGTACAGGTCCGCCTCCTTGAACTGGACCCCCACCAACTGTGCGGACGGTTTCTTGAGCTGCAGGGACTCCTCCATGCTCTCGCAACCGGCCGAGAGGACCGCGATCGACACGCCCACCAGAATCCACTTTGCCATCCGTACCATCATGCAAACTCCTTCCAAAAGGTCTCGAGCCACGATACCGTCCCAGGCGGCACCGGTCAACCATCCGGATGAGAAATGATGATTCATTCAATCCCCTGGGCCGTAGTAGCAGCAGTACGTCCGGTCGGATTCCCAAACGGTGACGCAGTGGAGGGTGGCGGGGCCGAACCGGTCGGCCAGACGTTCCCACGCGAAAACGGCCAGGTTCTCGACCGTCGCAATGCGCCCCTGGAACTCGGGGATATCGAGATTCAGGTTCTTGTGGTCGATGAGCTCCATCAGATGCGTGTCAACGATCCGCTCGAACTCGCCGATCTTTAGCGGCGGGCCATCGGTGGCGGCCTTGACCGTAACCTCAACGAGATAGTTGTGGCCGTGGCCCGTCGGGTTCGCACACTTGCCGAACACGTCACGGTTCCACTGCTCGCCGAATGCATCGTTCCACAGCGTGTGCGTGGCAGCGAACTCGAATTTCTCGCTGAAGTACATCACGCCCGGGGCTTTGGTATCCATCGTGAGATTCCTGAAGGGATTGAGTTTCAGGGCAAGCCGGTCGACCCGTGCAGCGCCGAACTTGTCGCGCAGGTGCTCGTGGGCCGACCGCAGGATGTCTGCGACGGCGCGAAGCGGGATGTGCTCGCCGCAACGCAGATGATCGCGAATCTTCGCCGCGAAGACGGGGACGGCGAACTGTCGCACAGCCTCGTCGATCTCGCTGACGTTCACCAGCAGACCAGTCTCCGGCGTGATGGGTCCGACCAGCTCGACGGCCAGTTCGAGGAAGAGCGTCAGCCCCTCCCCGGCGGGTTTGGAGGCATACGAGTTGAAGCCCGGGCTGTCCCGATCCAGGAACGGATTGATCGAGAACCGTACCTGCCTGCCCAAGCGCACCATAAGGAAGTCCTTTGCTACGGCGTGTCGTTGTACATCAGGCTCAGCACTTCGTTGCGGCTGCGGGCATCCTTCTTGAAGATGCCGCGCAGGGCCGAGGTGACCATCATCGAGCCCGGCTTGCGAATCCCGCGGATCGTCATGCAACTGTGCGAGGCCTGCAGCACGACCGCCACGCCCATCGGCTTGAGGTTCTGCATGAGAAAATCAGCGATCTGCCCGGTGAGGCGCTCCTGGGCCTGGAGCCGGTGGGCGAAGTTGTCCACGATCCGCGCCAGTTTGCTGACGCCCAGGACCTTGCCCGTCGGCAGGTAGGCCACGTGGGCCTTGCCGATGAACGGCAGCAGGTGGTGCTCGCAGATGCTGTAGAACGGGATGTCGCGCAGGAGCACGATCTCGTCGTATTTCTCGGTGAAGACGCTCTGGATATGGAGGTTGGGGTCCTCGAACGTCCCGCCGAGCAGCTCGCCATACATCCGCGCGACGCGCTCGGGCGTCTTGCGGAGCCCCTCGCGCGTCGGGTCCTCGCCGACCGCCAGGAGAATCTCCTCCACGGCCTTGTGGATACGCTCGACGTCGATTGCCTTCTGTTCTTCCGCCATGATTCCACCGCCTGTGCTGGATCCGGATACGAGGTCGCGAAAGCGCTCGCTATTTTTTCTCAATCAGGTTCATCAGATACGTGGTCAGCAGCCGGACGCCGAATCCGGTGCCGCCCTGTGTTGTGTATTCGGTCGGCTTTTGGAAGACATCCAGGCCGGCGATGTCCAGGTGCGCCCACTTCGCCTCGCCCGCGAACTGGCGCAGGAAGGCCGCGGCGGTGCAGGCGCCGCCCCATCGGCCGCCGATGTTCTTCAGGTCGGCGATCTTGCTCTTCATATCCTTGGCGTACTCATCGCCGCTCGGCATGTGCCAGACGCTCTCGCCGCTGTCCTCCGCCGCCTTGCGGAGCCGTTCGACCAGATCGTCATCGTTGCTCATCAGGCCCGCCTTGTATGCGCCGAGCGCGACCATGCACGCGCCCGTCAGCGTGGCGATGTCGACGATCACATCGTACTTCTGCTTGGCGGCGTAGGCGATCGCGTCGCACAGGATCATCCGTCCTTCTGCGTCCGTGTTCAGGATCTCGACGGTCTTGCCGCTGTAGGTCGTGACGATATCGCCCGGGCGATAGCTCGATCCGCTCGGCAGGTTCTCCGCCGACGGGATCAGGCCCAGAACGTTCACGGGCAGTTGCAACTCGGCCAGCGCCTTGATCGTGGCCAGCACAGCGATGCCGCCCGTCTTGTCGAGCTTCATCTGGTCCATGTCCTGCGCCGGCTTGATGCTGATGCCGCCGGAGTCGAACGTCACGGCTTTGCCCACCAGGGCGATGGTCGGCAGGCCCTTTTTGGGCTTCTTCACAGGCGTGTATTTGAGCGCAATCAGTCGCGGCTCATTCTTGCTCCCAGAGCCCACGGCGAGGATGCCGCCCATCTTGTTCGCTCGGAGTTTTTTCTCGTCGAAAATGGTGCAGCTCACGGTCTTCAGTCCGCGCGCCAGGTCCCGGGCTGCTTTGGCCAAGGCCGGCGGATCGATCACGTTGCCCGGGCGATTGGCGATCGTCCTCGCATAGCTCTGTGCCCGCCCAACGATCACGCCGGCCGAGATGCCGGGCGTCAGGCTCTTGAGCTGCGACGGGTCCGGGTCCACGATTTCCGCGGCGAGCGAGCGGAGCCGGCCGTTGTCGGCCCCGGTGACGTACTCATCGTAGCGATAGGCGCCGAGGTAGACGCCCTCGGCCAGCGCCCGGCCCATCGCGGAGGCATCGAGAGCGCCGGCCGGCGCACGGTGCAGTGCCAGGGAGAGGCGCTTGACCTTCATCTCGACGGCACGATTGGCCGTCGTGGCCGCCGCCTTGCGCAGCGTGTCGAGCGTGACCTTCTTCCGCTCGCCGAGACCGACGAGCATGACGCGCTCGGCGCCGATTCGGCCCTCACTGTAAAGAACGGCCTGCGTTCCGGACTTGCCCGTGAAGTCACCAAGCCGGACGAGCCGGTCGATGGCGCCGCCCAGCTTCCTGTCGAGAGCGCGGATGATCTTATCCGGGCCCGCGTCGGAGACTCGTCCCACCACGAGCATGTCCGTCTTGCACGCGCCGTATTCAGCCTTCGTGGTTTTGACGTCAACGTGAATGATCTGCTTCATTGCCCGACTTTCTATCCTCTCATTCTGTTCTTCGTTCGATGATGCAAATAGCTTTCGATGAAGGGATCGAGATCGCCGTCGAGGACGGCCTCGACGTTGCCGGTCTGGTGGCTGGTACGGTGGTCCTTGACCATCTGATACGGCTGGAGCACGTAGCTGCGGATCTGATTGCCCCAGGCGATCTCGCCCTTGTCGCCGTAGAGTCTGTTCATCTCGTCGTCGCGCTTCTGCCGCTCCAGCATGTAGAGCCGGCTCTTGAGCACCTTCATCGCCTGGGCGCGGTTTTTGTGCTGGCTGCGCTCGTTCTGACACTGCACGACGATTCCGGTCGGAATGTGCGTGATCCGCACGGCCGAGCTGACCTTGTTGACGTGCTGGCCGCCCGCCCCGCTGGCGCGGTAGAAGTCGATGCGGATATCGTCCTCGTCGATCTCGATGTCGATATCCTCGTCGAATTCGGGCATGACGTCCACGGCGGCAAAGCTCGTATGCCTTCGGCTCTGGGAGTCGAACGGGCTGATCCGGACGAGCCGATGCACGCCCATCTCGCACGAGAGCTTGCCGAACGCGAACGGGCCAGTCACCCGCAGCGTGATCGAGCGGATACCGGCCTCTTCGCCCGGCGTGATGTCCAGCTCCTCGCACTTGAACTTGTGCTCGTCGAAATACCGGGTGTACATGCGCAGCAGCATGTTGGCCCAGTCGCAGCTCTCGGTGCCGCCGGCCCCGGCGTGGATGCCGAAGTAGCAGTTCTTCATATCCTCCGGCCGCGACAGCAAGCCTTGAAGCTCCACCTGCTCGCACCGCCGTTCCAGGGTATTGAAGTCCTCCTGAAGCTGCGCCAACTCCTCCGCGTCGGCTCCCTCGGCCGCCAACTCGCAGAGCTCCGACAGGTCTTTCACTTCATGCTGCAGCTCCTCGACCGGCTCGACCACGCCCTTCAGCGCGCTCAACTGGGTGACGACGCCCTGGGCTGCATCCGGGCTATCCCAGAACCCCGGCTTCGACATCCTGTTGCCCAATTCCTCCAGCCGACTCTTCTTGTTCGGCAAGTCAAAGCCAGTCCCGGATCTTTTTCACCCGGGCCTCCAAGTCCTCGATCATCGTTTTCAGTTCGGAAACTTCCATAGGTTCTTCGCCTTCTTCTCTTTTCTTCTCTTTCCATTGATTT
>CBFDDG010000036.1:0-17565 GCA_965603505.1 uncultured Phycisphaerae bacterium
GGGCCACTCGGCCCAGTGCCGGTTCGAGAACCGAAAGGCAATGTCATCGCTCAACGAGTAGTTCTTCAGGAGCATCTTCAGGTGCCGACACCCCTTCGGGCGGTAGACGAAGTTCGGGCTTCGGAACCCGAGGATATGGTCCGCCCCTTCCGTGATGATGGCGTCGAAGCAGCCCATCGCCTCGATGAGCAGCCCGAGGTCGTTGTTGTAAATCAGCTCCGTGTTGCGGAAGACCTTCGGCCTCTGGCCGAACAGCCCCTCGATCGCGTCCATGTGCTTGCGAACCTGCTCGACAAACTCCTGACGCGAGTACAGAAAGCTCAGGCTGTGGTAGTAGGTCTCCGCCAGGAACTCGACGCATCCCGTATCCGCCAAGGCGTGAAACGTGCTCAACACCTCGGGGCTATAGGTCTCCAATTGTTCGAGCAGAACGCCGGTGAGGCTGTAGGCGATGCGAAACCGCCCCTTGTACTCGTGGATGAGCTTCAGAAGGAGCCGGTTCGCCGGCAGGTAGCACTTGTTGGCGACCTTCCTGCAGATGGCCGCGTTCTTCGTATCGTCAAAGTACCGATCGTCGTTGTCGAAGACTGTGTAGTGCCGCAGCCGCATGGGCTGATGCACCTGGAAATAGAAGCACACCGAAGGCATAGAAACACCCTAATCCTTCTGAACCGTTCCGACCCTTTTCTCTGCCCGCAGTTACACGGGCACGAGCATCTCCTGATAGACCCGCAGGCAATTGCGTGCGGCGTCCCGCCAGCGAAGTTTCCGCACCTCGAAATTGCCGTGGCTGCGCAGCGTCATCTGCAGCGGCGGATACTTCAGCACGGCGACGATCTTGTTGGCCATCTCGTTGATATCCCAGAAATCGACCTTCAGCGCGTGCCGGAGGACTTCGGAGACGCCGCTCTGCTTGCTGATGATCACGGGCACGTCGTTGTCCAGCGCCTCCAGCGGCGCGATCCCAAAAGGCTCCGAGACGGATGGCATCACGTAGAGGTCCGCCATCTGATAAATCCGGCGAACGTCATCGCCTCGCAGAAAGCCGGTGAACAGGACCTTGTGCCCGAGCCCCAATTGGGCTGCTAATTCGATGGACTGATACATCAGGTCGCCCGAACCGGCCATGACAAACTTCACATGGTCCATCACCTCGAGCACCTTCTTCGCCGCGTACAGGAAGTACTCGGGCCCCTTCTGCATGGTAATCCGCCCAAGGAACAGGACGATCTTCTCTTCCCGCCTGATGCTGGCCGGTGTCATCGTCGACCACCCGCCGTTGCGCTCGACTCCGTTGTATACGACCTCCACCTTATCGGCGGGGATTCCATACCGGCTGATCACGATACCCCGCGTGAAATGGCTGACGGCAATCACCTTGCTCGCCAGTTCCATGCCTTCGCGCTCGATATCGTAGACGACCTGATTGACGTGTTCGCCGCTGCGGTCAAACTCCGTCGAGTGGATGTGCACGACCAGGGGCTTGCCGGTCATCCTCGCCACGGCCACGCCGGCCGGGTACGTCATCCAATCGTGGGCATGGACAACGTCGAATTCTTCGCCTCTGGCCAAGTCCAGCGCCATGGAAGCATAACGATGCACTTCCTTGTACAAATCGCCCGCGTAGTCCAGTCCGCCGCGCACATCCCCGCTGCCGCTCAGCGGGCCCATACTCTCACGTTGGAGCCGCAAGATTTCCTCAATCCGCTCGTCGTACGTTTCCGGTGTCGCGTAGGCTTGCAGTGGCGACTGGATCGGCCGGAAGCTGACGTTCTTTAACTCATCTTCCGTCATCGCCCCGCCATTTCTCCGTTTACGGGAGCCGGGGGTCAAGAGCCTGACATGCGTCGCATACCCGCTCTCCACCATTCTGGGAAGCACGAACGTCACCTTCACGCCAAGCTGGTCCATCGCCCGGGTCAGCCCGTAGCAGGCCGTACCAAGACCCCCGCTGATGAACGGCGGAAACTCCCAGCCCAGCATGAAAACCCGAATCTGCGCCCCCTCTTCGTCTGGTCCCATAAGTCCTCACTCGTTTTGAGGTTTCTCAATACCGCCTATGAAGCAACCATAGACTCGACAGCCACTTAAGAATGCCACACCGCGGCAATGCCGACACAGCCGTTCCGCTACTCACCCTATCGGCAGCAGCGTGCACACGCTTGATTTTCGGGCGCAAAAATTCTCCTCGCACATTTTGCTGCTTTCCTTCTATCTTCATCGGGTATTTCACCCGCGCACGTTCACAAATTCCCCCCAGAAAACGCACCAGGAATACTGTTATGGCGGTTTTTATGGGTTCCATCTGAACCGCCGACGGAATGCTCAGAATTCTCCCCAATATCCCATCCCATGGTTTTATCGGCCCCGATCTTCCCTGACCGTGGGAGTGCCGAACCTCACCGCTTAATTTACACTACCATGCACCCTATACATACCGGATGCAAGAACAAAAGCCGTCCCGCGGGTCGCCGGCGAGACGGCTCATTGGCAACATGTCTACCGCATTGTTAAGATGCGCAAAGCTTGCGATCTTCCTCTGCTGTGCTTAGAGGTCCTGCGCCTTGACGGTGCTGCGACGGTTTGCCTTGGCACGAGCAATAGCCGCATCAAGTATGGTGTAGACGTGATCGCTAATCGCCTCGACGGATTCCGACGAAGTCATCATCCCCTTCCCTTTGATGTACGCCTTCATCTTACTTGCCACGACCAAAGGCTCCTTCTTTGCTGCTTTTTTTGCCATCGCACGAGTCCTCCCTGAAAAAAGAGAAACCATAAAAGAAACATGAACTTTGGTATTCCCGGCGTCACATCCGGTAGGCCCACACAGCACTGCTTGCTCTTATTGTCTATCGGACCTCACTTTGCAACAAAAAAACCGCCAAATGCTAAATTTTTCCATCTATAAGGCCGATAGGCAAGAATGGGCTTGGGTGGGGTAGAACAGATTCGAGCGGAATCGCCCCCGTCCGACGCCCGATGGGATGAGAAGGTGGACGCCTCCCCGGGGCGGCCATAAATGATGGAGAGTCGATATGCAAGAACGTCCGAACAGCAATGACAGGGGACAGGCAAAAGTCAAGGAATTCGTCGTTGTCACCTTTGTGGACAGCGTGGAGCAGGCGAGGGAGTACGAGACGCTTCTGCGGCTCAACGATATTCCCGCTGTCATCAAGGAACAACTGGATGAGGGTGCGGATTGCAGGGCGGTCGCCATCATGGTTCCCGAGGACTTCCTTGACGAGGCGCACGTAGTCATCGAGTCGCAGGATGCATACGATGACTTCTACGACTACACGATGGAGGACGAAGACGAGTTCGATTTCGACAACGACTTGTTGGATGATGAATTCTAAGCCCCTGTCGCCCGATACAGCACCGATATCCCCGCCCGGCGCCCCGCGCCGTTGCGACCAGAACGCAGACGCTGGGCAAGAATTAAGGTTGGTACCCATGCCAGAAACCGATGACAACCACGTTCCCGAGAGACGCGGCGGAGAAGATCGGCGCAAGAACCTGTCCGACAGACGAAAGCACGACCTGGGCGGAAACCCCTACGATCCCAATTTCGTAGATCGGCGAAGCGGCAAGGACCGGCGTCAGAACATCGTGGACAGGCGTCTGGGGCTGGACCGGCGTCGCGGCCCGGGCCGGCGACGCAGCGATGAGCGCAAGGCCGCCGAGGAGGGCCAGATGTCTGACGAGCAGTTCGAGTTCGTCATGGCCATCGACGAGTACAAGCGGGTCAATGCCAGACCGTTCCCGACCTGGACCGAAGTCCTCGAGGTTATCAAGGCATTGGGATACCGCAAGGTGGCCGAACCACAGTCGCTGGCGAGCCACGGCTCCGCGGACGACACGGACACGGCGCCGGCGACCAAGCGAAAGGCCGAGGAACAGCCACAACTTGTTGATTAGCCGATAGCCGTCGGCCTACGCTCCCCCCCGTCATGCAGGTGATGGAGACGCCGCTGCCGTCGCCAAAGAGGATTTGTGAACGCGCACGAATACGAGGCGTGCATTTTCACAAGCTGCATTTCACCGCTTACCTGTAAAATATGCGGTCATATCCGCCCCGGGCACTGCAATCGAAGACGCGCCCACCGCCAGTTCCGCGCCAACAGCCCCCGTCTCTTGCTGAGAATCCAGTGCCGGGCCTGCCCCGTGCAGGGAAGTTGACAGTGGCGTCAGGAACGATTAAACCCGTTGTACGGCCACGATTCGCTTCCGGCTGAATGACATCGGGGAGATTTTACTGGGCAAAGGAGCTGTGTATGAAACACGTCACGATCGTCCTGTTCACCGCACTCATGCTTCTTGTGCCGCTGCACAAAGTACGATCTCAAGACCAGGCAGACTCCTATCTCTGGCTCGAGGAGGTCAAGGGTGAGAAGGCCCTGAGGTGGGTGGAAGCCAGGAATGAGGCTTCATTCTCCGTCCTCCAGGCACAGCCGCTGTTCGAAGAGGTTCGGGACAGGACGCTGCGAGTCCTCAACTCGGACGTCCGCATCCCCTATCCCCATTGTCAGGGCAAGCACCTCTACAACTTCTGGCGGGATGAGAAGAATGAGCGGGGCCTCTGGCGTCGAACCACGCTACGGGAGTATCTCAAGGACTCGCCGCAATGGGAAGTACTGCTGGATATCGACCAGCTCTGCCGCAACGAGGGGGAGCAGTGGGTCTTCAAGGGAGCGAACGGATTGCATCCGGATTACGCGATCTTCATGGTCTACCTCTCGCGAGGCGGCGGCGATGCCGTCGTGACGCGCGAGTTTGACGTGAGCGCGAAGCAGTTCGTAGAGGGAGGCTTCTTTCTGGCTGAGGCCAAGGGCAGCGTCTCCTGGAAAGACCGCGACACCCTGTACGTGCAGACCGATTTTGGCGAAGGAAGCTTGACGGAGTCGGGCTATCCGCGAGTCACCAGGCTATGGAAGAGAGGCACGCCGTTGAGCAGCGCCAAGACCATGTTCGAGGGGGAATCGACCGATGTAGCCGTGGGCTGCAGCGTGATCAATACGCCGGAGAGGCAATACGACGTGATCCATCGCGGGATTACCTTCTATAAATCACACACTTACGTCATAGAAAATGGCAAGCCGGTCAAGCTGGAGATCCCGGATGATGCGGACTTCGGCGGCTTCTTCAAGAATCAACTGCTCGTTCGCCTCAAGTCGGACTGGACGAACGGCGCCGAAACCTACCCCCAGGGCGCTCTGGTCAGCATCGACTACGACCAATATCTCCGAGGCGACCGATCATTCCATGTCCTTGTTGCGCCCGACGAGCGGTCCAACATCGCCTCGTTCTCCAACACCCGCAACCTGTTCCTCGTTCACATGCTGAACAACGTCAAGAGTGAATTCTACAGGTATGAACGAAAGGATGGCCGGTGGGCCAAGCAGAGGGTGGTCACCCCAGGATCGGGGACGCTGGGCCTCGTCTCCACAGACGAGTTATCGGATCAATACTTCTTTAGCTATGAGGGTTTTCTGACACCCACGAGTCTCTACTACGTGTCTGAAGAACAGACTACACGAAAGGTGAAGAGCCTTCCTCACTTTTTCGATTCCAATGGTCTGACGGTCGAGCAGTCAGAGGCCATCTCCAAGGACGGCACGCGAATCCCCTACTTCGTGATACGCCCGAAAGCCATGCAGGCAAATAGCTCCAACCCGACACTGCTGTATGGGTACGGGGGCTTTGAAATCCCGATGCGGCCGCGTTATTCGCCCCTCACGGGCATCCCCTGGCTGGAGAAGGGCGGCGTGTACGCCCTGGCCAACATCCGCGGGGGCGGGGAATTCGGCCCCCGGTGGCACCAGGCCGCACTCAAGCAAAATCGCCAGCGGGCCTACGACGACTTCGTCGCCGTGGCCGAGGACCTGATCCGACGCAAGATCACCTCACCCCGGCATCTGGGCATCATGGGCGGCTCCAACGGCGGGCTGCTCATGGGAGTCATGTTCACGCAACGACCCGAATTGTTCCACGCCGTGGTCTGCAGCGTGCCGTTGCTCGATATGAGGCGCTACAACAAGCTGCTGGCCGGGGCCAGTTGGATGGCCGAGTACGGCGATCCTGATCTCTCGGAGGAATGGGCCTACATCCGAAAGTACTCCCCCTACCACAACGTCCGTGCGGACGCCACGTATCCAGAGGTGTTCTTCTATACCTCCACCACGGACGATCGCGTGCACCCCGGGCACGCCCGTAAGATGGCGGCCAAGATGCTGGACATGGGCCACAAAGTCTATTATTATGAGAACACCGAAGGAGGCCACGCCGCAGCGGCCACAAACAGGCAACGCGCGCTCAGAACGGCCCTGAGTTACAGCTACCTCTGGATGCAATTGCAGCGATAAGAACGCCTTGGGAACCTTCCGCAAAACCTCGTCCGCCGATATCGTAGCCATCGTTTTGGCCTTTCCGTTGCCATCCGCTTGCTCACGCGACAGTACCAGCATCGCACGGGCAACCTCATGGACCGGCGGGGTAATTGCGGGTTTTTCCCTTGCGAGGTTTGCACTGCGCGGGCGTATGTCGTAAGGTGGCTTTCGCGGGTGCGTTCGGCTTGGGACAAACCGAGGTGAGCGGATTGATGCCCCGCTCTGCAAACACAACTGAAGAAAGGAAGTCTCATGGCACAGGCGAAGACCGGCGATCAGGTAAAGGTCCATTTCACAGGCAAACTGGACGATGGGACTGTATTCGCCACATCGGCGGAAGCCGGACCGATCGAGTTCGCCCTTGGTGATGGCAATGTGCTGCCGGCCATAGAGCAGGCAGTTGCCGGCATGCAGCCCGGCGAAACGAAGACCGTACACATCCCCTCCGACCAGGCGTATGGCCCCAGTCACAGCGAGCTGAAGCAGGAGATCCTGAAAGACGATCTGCCGGACGATCTCGACCCGCAAGTCGGCCAGCAACTGCGCGTCGACCAGCCCGATGGGGAACCCGTGATCGTATCGGTGGCGGATGTTTCGGATACCACCGTGACGCTCGACGGCAACCACCCATTGGCCGGCGAGGATCTCACCTTCGATCTGGAATTAGTGGATGTCTCCTGACTCCGCCACTTCCGTCCATCTGCGGCTGTCGACGAACGGTTACAGGATGCGAATCCTCCTGCCTTCCGCTGCGCGTGAATTCGTCGCTGGGTTTCAGGAAGGGTCTGGCTTAGCCAGCTTCTTTACCTGGATCTCCCGGATCTGGATCTCGGCGGCGCTGGCACCGGGTTGGGATTCGAGGTGGATTCCGATTCTTCCTTCCTCGGGTCCTTCTACGAGGGCGGCCCCGATTTCCTCGGCGTTGAGCCAGACCTGGACCCGGCGATCCTCCACCCGCACCGAAAGCGTGTTCCAGCCCTCGCGATCGGTGAGTTCCTTTTGGAAGTTCGTCAGGGCCAGTCCCCTTTCGGGGAGGTAGAGGCTGCCCGTGTAGGCGAGTGGGCTCTCACTATCGAAGATCTCCACGCGAGGGCCCGGCGAGGCCGTCGTATGCCGCAGCCAGATCCCGGCGCGGACCGGCCAAGCCGCACGGAACGTGACGGCGAGAAGGTAGTTTTCGAAGGTCGCCTGCGTCCACAGGTCTACGGCCTTGTTCGGCGATTCGAGTGTGCCGGTGAGGCTGCGGCGACGGATCGCCCACGCGGAAACATCGGCCGCCTCCCAGCCGGTCAGGT
Organism: uncultured Phycisphaerae bacterium; assembly: GCA_965603505.1. Classification (GTDB taxonomy): domain Bacteria; phylum Planctomycetota; class Phycisphaerae; order Sedimentisphaerales; family Anaerobacaceae; genus PLanc-01. Next base: position 7,682 of record CBFDDG010000036.1, read on the forward strand.
CCGCGCCGTTGAACAGGGCGAGCCATTCGCCGGCCTGTTCCTCATCATCCGAGCGAATTGGCTCGTCGAGATTGTGCGTGCCGTGACAGTCGGTGCAGATCGGCTGCTTTGTAATGGCCCGGCCGTTCGGTCGGATGCGGCCGAGCCACTCCTCGTGGAACTGATTGACCTTGGCCAGGTCCTTATGATCCTGCAAGCCGTATTCCGCGCGATCGTCGCCGGGGGCATGACACGTCCGATTGGAGCACATGGCGCTGACCTCCGAGCGGCCGAACAGCAGGTCCGGCTCGGTCATCAGCATCTCGTCGTGCATATGCTCGGTCGAGGTACCGTGACATTCGTCACAGGTAACGTCCGCGACGAGGTGCTGCGTGGTGATGTCTTCGGCCTTCAACGTCGGGTGGCAGACGTAGCACTTGCTGTTACCACCGGCGCCCTCGGCCTCGCCGGCCGGTTGCGTCTCATTCGCGACAGACGCCGTCAGAGCCATTAGAAGGACCCCGCAAAGCGTCAGCACGGGCAAGGCGATCTTGGGATAAGCGCGCACGATTCTTCTCCTGTCTTGGATGAAAGGTAATGCCCCGGTCGACGGCCGCGTTCAATTGGCAATGCGGGCTACACAATCTCCCAGTCGCGCAGCCAGGCATACTCTTCAGGCAGTGCGGCCCATCGTTCGTCGGTGACCCCCTCGACCCACTGCTTCTCAGCCGGCGAGAGCCCGAGCACCCGGGTGTATGAGGCCCGTGCGGCGTTCTCGACCTCGTACTCCGTCGAGAGCCCGGACACGGTCGCCGTGATCGCCTTATTCGTCAGGATGCATTGCAGCGTCAGCCGGGCGAGGTCGTTTTCCACCTTGCTCCCGACGCCCATCACGGGGAACTTCTCCTTGCCGTAGCTCTCGAAGAGGCTGCCGCCGAAGAAGGGCTTGATGGTCACGATGCCGACGTCCTTTTCGAGCACGGTCTTGAAGATGCTCTGCGTCTGGTCGGAGCCGTGGCCCGGGTTGACCTCCTGCACGTTGCCCGGGGTGGGGGGCACATCCTTCTCCCGCGTTTTGGCGCTGCACGGGAAGATAATCATCTCGAATTGTGGGAACGTCTGCAGCACGTGCTCCAGCCACGGCCGAGCGTGCGATGACATGCCCAGATGGCGGACCTTGCCCTCCTTCCGGAGCTTCTCGAAGGTCTCAATCAGAACCTGGACCTCGGCATCGGTATTGCTGCCATCCATCTTGGCCTGCGGCCGCCAGATGTCGAGATAGTCGGTCTTTAATAGCCGTAAGCACTCCTCCACGTTGTGGGTCTGGTCCTTCACGTTGCATCGGTCGGAGCCGCGCGGGCCGAGGTTGTGGATGTCGGCCCCGACGAGCATCTTTTCGCGCCGGCCCTTCAGGGCTGCACCGTAGCTGAGACACTCGGCCGCCGTGGTGATGTCGAGGTAGTTGATGCCACAGTCGATGCACGCGCTCACCACCTCGGTCCGGTTCTTGGCAACATCCGTCGGGACCTCGTCGTTGGAGAATGAGTCCCAGTACCGGCCGGCGTTGCGATTCTTCCAATGCCCGCCCAGGCTGACCTCCGAGAGCATCAGATTGCTCTTGCCCAACCGACGGTATCGCATTTGCTGATTGTAGTTCAGGATCTTGGATGTGTCGGGCGGGCTCTCCGCCGCCCCGGTCTTCCCGGCGAGGCTGCCGGCAACGGCCCCGGCCGCCGCCAGCGAACTGCTGCGCATAAACATTCGACGGGACATCGAGTCGTTTTTCATCTTAAAACCCCTCGTTCAAATGGAAATGTTTTGCTGCTCTATTCATCAAGACGCCTGAAATGCGCGGTATCCACCTGCGCGACACAGTGTCCTATTGTCGGCGAGAAGCCGGGCATTGTCAACGCAAAAGCGGGCAATTTGCGGGGAATTCCGGCCAGCCTGCCCGGATGTCCTCGACCCCGAAGAGGGCCCTTAGCTGGGATTTCGCGTCGGGGAATCGGCAACTGATATCAAAGATGTCCCTGTGTGTGCCGAGCCGCAGGAAGAGATAGACATTTCGAGGCAGCCATTCTCGACGGGTTCAGGTGGCCAATCTAATGACATGTCATCGTATCATTCATCCTACACGGCGCCCCGGGAGAAGTGCACGAATGTAAAGCACTCCGGAATATGGGAGTCATACACGCCGTGCTTGTTGAACGACCAGCCTACCGATGGGTCGGCCACCCGGCCATTATACGGCAGCGCCTCGAAGCGGGAAAAGTCCATCCGCCAGATGTCACCGTCTTTCGGGGGCAGCACGCGCCCTTCGGCCAGGGTCCGCATCCCATCCCAGGGAAAGGCCAACTCCACCGTCCAGCCCCGATCCACATCGGAACTGTCGTTCAATGTCCCATCGACGTGGACGGCGGTCTTAAGCCCGGGAAAATCCCAATCCATGAATGCCCAGCGCCGACCGCGCGAGTGTTTCCTGTATCGCATCGTATCCTGGAAGCCGCCGAGGACATCAACCGGGTGCCTGAGCAGATCGAATTCCGGTTTGTCACAAAAGCCGCCCCTCTCGTACGCGTCCTGCCAGATGTAGAACACCTCATAGATGGTCCCGCGCGCGTTGATCTGGAATTCGTAGTAGCAGTCCTGGCCTGCAATAAAAACCTCGACATCGTTCTCAAAGTACACGGGCGAATCTCGCCTCGTGAACTGGGCCTGGACGTTGGGCTCCTCGATCCAGAAGGCGACGTATAAGTTCTCGTCATCCCAAAGGGAGGCGATGCGCGTATCGAGAAAGCCCGGCGCACCGGTCACCATATCGACAAACCGCGGCGACTTCGGCGCCTTCTTCCAGCAAGGCTTCGAGAGCCGCCCGTCAATCACGATCTTCTCCGCCGTGCGATGGCACGTGTAGTGACCGATGTCCTTCTCCTCGCATCCATATCTCCCGCTCATTCTTGCACCTCCTTCGCTCGCAGGCGTCGCGGTCTGCCGGATTCAGTTGTTCGGTGTCTTGTCCATCACGAGGATGTGTACGGCCCCCATTGCGACGGTCCCCTCCCATAGGTTTCGCGGCTTCGGCTTCTTGGGATACCCGGCCGACTGATACGTATATTGAATCCTGTACAACCCGGGGACGCCAAGGCCCGGCAGATGGTTCCTGGGCAACTCCAATCTCTCATCAATCACGGTCTGTCCGCGCAACTCGTGAAATGCGCCTGTCCCCAATACGTATTCTTTCATGGGACCTGCGTATGCTATTGCTCCTTCCGGCCCAAGGATCTTCAGGCCGGATGAGTGGGCATAGAAAGGGTCACCAAAAGGGCGAAGGATGGTGAGCGAGTTGTCCGTGTTGTTTCTGATCGCACATCGGACCGTGATTGTCTCGCTGGGGGTGAAAGTCGTTTTGTCGACAACAAGACAGACCGACACCTTCCCATCACCCGACTCGATCCAGTCGGAGAGGATCCGCGGAGTCATCGACGTATGATAATCCCCGCCTCGGCTCGCGACGGCAACGACAATGAGTGCTCCGAACAACGAGAAGACCACAATTCGCAGATTTCTCATTTCTCTTCTCCCGTAACCCAACATCGCCGCCAAGTGGCAGCCGCCGAAGCCGCTGGCGAGCAGACGTTGTGGAAGGTGCAAGGCCGCACTCTCACTGCATCAATGCCCGCCGACAAGGCGGTCTATTCGCTGAGCTTGACCGCCGTGCCGTACACCAAAAGTTCGGCGGCACTGCCCACCACGCTCGTCGTCATGTAGCGAACATTGATGATGGCATCCGCGCCCATCTGCGCCGCTTCGACGATCATCCGATTCGTCGCTGCCTCCCGGGCCCTTCCCATCATCTCCGTGTATTCCGTCAATTCGCCGCCCAGGACGAGCCTGACGAGGGCGGAGAGGTCCTTGCCGAGCCAGATGGCGAATACCGTATGGCCCTGGACGAGACCGAGAATCTCACGTGCCTTCCGGCCGGGCACCTCTGCAGAATTCAGCAGCATAAACGAGCGACCGGACTCGGCAGGAATCGATGTCCCTGCCGATGGGCCCGTTTGCCTTTGTTCCAGCGCCACGGTCAGCAGGACCACGAGGATGCCGCCCAGGAGGCAGAACACCGCTATCCTGAGCCACCAGGGCACTGCGGGATCCTCGGCGACCATCACGTGCCACGGCACACCGGCGAACACGATGACGAAGAGCCCCAGCACAAATGCCAGCGAACCAACATGTCGAAATGTCTTCATGGCGTCTCCCTTGTCCCCTAAAGTCCAAAATGTCAACTGATCCTCATTGCCGACACCACCGTCCTAGCTGCCAGGGCACTATCGTGCCAACCACTCGTTGCGCAATCACCTACTGACCGCCGACAGTACGTCCCGACAACGCTCAACCACCGCCCTCTGCGGCAACCTGCTCGGGGCCAACCACTCTCAATGAAGGATCATGTCAAACGGCATCATCAGGATCACGCCCTCCTGACGGATCAGCTCGATGCGTTGCAGGGCCTGGCAGAGAGCCCGGGCTCGCTGTGGCTCGGTCTCTCGCAGCAACTCGAGCAAAGGCGCCAGGGTCGGGCCGCCGGCCAGCACCGAGGTTGCATCGGGCATCGTGATGTCACTCGGTCTGCCGCCCTTTCCCGAGAATTCCTCGATCAACTGCGTAAAGAAATCCGTGGGCTCGGGAATGATGCGGACGGCGTAGTCCTGCAAAGATGCTTCCGCCGCCGCATGCTCGATGGCCTGCTCAAGCCCCCCGATGTGATCGACCAGACCCAGATCCAACGCCTGCTTGCCGGTATAGACGCGCCCGCCGGCGATTTCTTCCAGCGGCTTGCGCAGCCGATCGCCCCGGCCTGTTGCCACGTGGCCCTTGAAGGTTTCGTATACCTGCCCCATGTAGTCCTCCAGCAGTTGCCGCTGCGCGTCGTCGAAAGGCCGGTTGCCACTGAAGATGTCGGCGTTGCCCCCCCGCTTGTAGCCGACCCAGTTGATGCCGAGCTTGTCCCAGAGCCCCTTGGTGACGAGCTTTCCGCCGACGACGCCGATGGAGGCCGTGATCGTCGCCTCGTCGGCGAAGATGGCATCGGCGGCACACGAGACGTAGTAGCCGCCGCTTCCGGCCACGTCGCCCATTGAGACGATGAAGGGCTTCTTGCCCTGAAGCTGACGAGTGGCGTTCAGAATGACCTCGCTGGCCTCGGCCGAGCCGCCGGGCGAATCGACACGCATCACAACGGCCTTGACGGATGCGTCGTTGGCGGCCGTCTCCAGGGCCTTGCGAATGTCACCGCCGTAGGCGGCGCCGCCTTGCCCGAACAAGGTCGGCCGGCTGTAGCCCGGCAGGATAACGCCCTCGACGTAGATGATCGCCACGGCGTCTCTCTGTGATGCCTCGGACGTCTTGAACAACTCCGCGAGGATCGAGAAAAACGCCAGCGGGTTCGCGAAGTTGATCTGAAGCCCTCCATCCTGGGCATACCGATTGTCCACCCGCACCGGCCCTTCGATTTCCTCCCGCACGCGAGCAAGAAACTCTTCGTGTGTCTCCACGGCGTCGATCAGCCCCTCTTCAAGAGCCCGTTCAGCCAGGTACGGGCCACCATCGATGAGGTCCCGAACCTGCTCGGGCGTCTTGCCCCGCGACTGCGCGATCATGTCGACAAGGCAATCGTACCAACCATCCAGGAGCCAGTTGAGGTTCTCCTCGGCCGGCTCACTCGGAGCGGTGCGCGTGAGCATCTCGGCGGCGGACTTGTAGGCCCCCATGTGCATGAAGTCCACCTCGACCCCGATCTTATCCAGCAGGCCCTTGACGTGAAGCGACTGGGCATAGAAGCCGGTAAGCCAGAGCGACGACTGCGGCGCAACGCTGAGTGAATTGCCCGCGCACAGCAGGCCATACGTGAACGTAGTCATCCCCCCCGCGTGGACATAGACCTTCTTGCCGGCGTCCTTCACTCGTTGGATCGATCGCCGGATCTCCTCTAACTGCCCGAAGCCAAAGTACAACCTGTCGAACGTCAGAACCACCGCTCTGACCCGGCCGTCGGTGCTTGCCTTGTCCATACGCCGCACCAGGTCCTTGAGCGATGTCACCTGCCCGGCCATCAGACCGAAGGGGTCCACAACAGGCGATTCACTCAAGACCCCGTGCAGATGAAAGTGCGCCACGACTGAAGGACTCGGTGCTACGGAACTCTCCTCCGCCTGTTCGGAGCCCACGCACACCGACGCCGAAAGCACCAGCAACGTCCCGACAACGACCCACAACCATTCCGTTCTTGACCGTCTCATGATTGCTCTCCTTCCTCGTCAATCTCCACTATGCTTTTCTTCGTACGCGCACAGACAACAACTCCCTCAAGTATATCCATCACCCGGCGCCCATTTCAATCCTGCTTTTGTGCGGCACCGGCAGACGTGTCGCGTTCCATAAGCTCACAGAGCAGCGCAGCCGCGGTTTTCGCTCCATCCGTGGCGATGGGTGGGTATCGCACTTCCCGGCCAATATTGGCCAGGATCACATCGGCCAGTTTCTCCGGCGTCGTCCTTCCGTATTCGAGCCGCACCCCTGCCCCGTGGCGATCGAGCCTTCCGGCCACGTGGATCCGCTGCTCGAAGTGGCCCTCCAGCGGGAAATAGAGAAACGGCCGACGCAGCGCCGTCAACTCCGTGGTGGCCGTGCCGCCACCCTGGACGATGGCGAGGTCGCAGGCGGCGAAATGCTCATAGAGCGCATGCACATAGCCCCTCCGCCCTACTCCGTCGGGCACATCAAGCCTATCCGGCGAAAGACGCGGCCCGCAAACCAACTCCATGCGCAAGCCGGGCAGCCGCTTTGTCAGCAAAGAATATGCCTGGCCACAAAGCTCCAACAGCGCCTTGCCGACCGCCGTGCCGCCTATCGAGCAGATGACCAGGGGCTCCGGACCGTAGGCGAGCCGTGTGCGAAGGGCCGCCTGATCCTGATAATCGGCAGGATCGAACGGGCACACGTAACCAACATACTCCAGCAACTCTCGGGCGAGTTCTCGCCGATTGGGCGAAAACAAGCCGAACGGCTTGTCCGGCACGTCCTTCTCCTCGCCCACCATGATCGTGAGATCGAAGATCCGGGGAAAGCGCCTGGCGAGGCGCGATATCCACCAGCCGCTGAGCTGAATCGGAATCCACTCGAGCGGGTTCCACGATGTCGCGTCGATGCCCACGAAGTCGCAGATGGCGGCAAACGGCCGACGCCGAAGCGCCGGCTTCAGAAGAAGCGCCAGAGCAAGCTCGTACGCCTCGTCGGCAACGATTAGATCGAACCGCTGTCTCGCCGTGACCTCCTTGAAGATCGCGACGTTCGCTCTTTGCCCTCGCGCAAGCCGCCACAACGCACGGATGGCTCGCGGCGACGTGAGCACGCCGACCGGATTGAAGAAGGACATGCGGAACCGACCGGCGACGGCTTCGACAAACGACGTTTCATCCGCGTATCTCTCGCACTCGGGGGCCAGCGTCTCGCTGGCCGTCTGCAGCACCTGCCGCGCTGGATCGCCGGCCAGCCAAACCAAACGCACGTCGGGGCGCTGCCTGCGCAGCTCGGCCGCAATCGCCAGATCGCGGGTCACATGCCCGAGGCCGATACTTCCACTGACAAACAGAACGTTGTGCGTCACCAGAGCTCTTTCAGGAAGAATGGCTTTCTTGACCTCGGTTTCCATGCTCAGGCAGTCACTGACCATGCGCCGGCCGGATTAACCGCCGAAAAAGCTTGCCAAGAACGTACCTGCGGGCGCACCGAATCTGTGACCGAGGTGGCAACGACGACACACCGTGCCGGGAAGGAGAAGGCGTCAAGCAAGCACTTTCCACTTCGCAGTTCACTCCGGACAGGCACCGACTGCGTGCTTCTGTCGGTGCAGTATGCCCAAGCCGTCCGTGGAAGTCAAATACCGGCAGGCAGAACGCAAGCATGCGGCCATACAGCAGCGACGTGCGGGGGGGTATCCCAAGACGAACCTGCCGTCTCAATCTGACCGGGGGGGTGCTTCGCCATGGGCGAAGTCGGCCCGCTCGCGACCGACATGACGCGCGGACAGACCCCTATACGAGAAAGAAGACGCTCGGCCCAGTTCGCCCCGGCCGGCTCTCGCACGCCGGATTATGGATACGCGTAGAACGCCACCCCCTCGTACGTGAAGACCGCCCCATACTCGTCGATGACCTTATTCTTCTCGGCCTCGTTGATTGTGTAGAAGTGGGTGTTGTCGCGCGGCTTCCAGAAGCGGTGAACGGGCTCGCACTCGGCAGGATGTGCCCCCTCGGCATAGGCGTAAAAGACGGCCCCCTCAAATGTCCAGACGTCGGAATAGTTGTCGATGAGCTTGTCCTTCTCGCCCTCCCTGATCGTATAGAAGTGGGCGCCGGTCACGGGCGACCAGAACCGATAGACCGGGACCAGATCGGTTTGAGATGCCGAGGTGAAGGCGTTGTAGACCGGGCCTTCGTAGGTCCAGAAGTCTGAGTACTGTTCGATGACCTTGTCTCTCTCGGTCTCGCTGATCGTATAGAAGTGTCGCCTCGTGCTGTACGCATAGAAGCGGTAGACGCTTGCATAAAGCACTTCGAAGCTATGGCCCATGAGCACGGCCTTGCCGCACTGGAACGGCGTCGCATCTGTGCTGAGCACCTCGTACAGATTGGCGAATGCACAATCCACGTCGAATACCCCGTTGCCCACGGCGTATGCATTCGAGCTCGTCGCCGTCTTCGGGAATATGTCGCTGGTCACCTCGGTCCCCGTGTCGGCCTCGACGATCGTCAGATAGATTGAATTGACGTTGGTGTCGGTGCAAGCATTCCACGTGAGCGTGACCGGAGAGTTGACGGCCGCACCGTACGCCGGGTCCGTGATCTGAGGCTTCTGCATCGGCTGGGGAATCGGGCTTCCGCCACCCGGCAGCAGGTACGCGACCTCCGTCTCGGAGCTCGACCCATCCGCCAGACGTGCGGTCACTCGATACACACCATCTCCGTACTGGCCGGCGAGCAGACCGGCGCTGCTCAGCTCTGCCCAGTATTCCCATATGTGTGTGTCGCCATCGACACGATGGAACGTTTCCACGGATCCCACAACGGTATACGGCTCATTTGGAATCACATACACAGTCGGGCCGGCGGGCGCCTGGAACTCAATATGGTCTACGGTGTCAGCCGTCTCCAACAGGAGCGTGAACACATATGCTGCAGACGTGTCACTGGGATTATCGTAGAGTACGCCCTGGATGATCTCGCCGCGCGCCATGTGATCGGGCGGCCCGGCGATCTCATACGCGCCCATGTCCACGATCGCGCTGCCGTTGCCATCGCCATCCGTGATGCGCACATTGCCGTCGTAATCCACGTCCACACCGGCCACGGCCGCATTGTTGCCCTTATCGGCACACGGCGATCCGAACGGAAGGTGGAAATCCCCTGCCGTTGCGTTCGCAAACTGCGGATCGACGCGCAGGTTCCCGGTGCCCGGATACGTGCTGCTGCCCTCGATATCGCAGTAATTCGCCACGGTCTCGACGGGCCACACGAGTTTATGGTTGTAGATACCCGGGCTGGAGAAAATCGCCTGATTGCCCCAGATAATACAGTTCGTCAGCGTGGCCGACGAATTGTAGCTGTACAGCCCCCCTCCGTCGCTCGCCGAGTTGCCGGAGATCGTACAGTTGATGAACTCCGTGGCTGCAGGATCCAGATCGAAATCGTAGTCGATGTAGATGCCGCCGCCCCCGCGCATGGTCGAGTTGTTCCAGATTACGCAGTTGATGAACTTCGCGGCCGATTGATCCAGGATCGCCCCGCCTTTGGCGTCGACATAGTTATCGTGAAACAGGCATCCGCTGATTGTCGGCGCACCGCCCA
>CBFDDG010000037.1:0-17313 GCA_965603505.1 uncultured Phycisphaerae bacterium
GGAGCGGCTCGGGTGCGATCAACGTGGCTTCGATCACGGATGGGGCAAACAGCTATACGCTCGCGCTGCAGGACGCCACGGCCTCGGGTGCAGTCACATTCGAGGGAGATACCGCGATCCACGACCTTGATACATTCGCCGGACCTTATGCGGTGGCGTTCCATGGTCCGGGCACCATCATTGACACGGACACGACGTTCCTGAATACCGGGATTGTGACGTTGGGCGACGGAGGCGATGTTCTCATGTTTGATGGCGGACTGGATACCTTCACCTCCAGAAGTTCGAGCGAGACGGTGGTTGCCGGCACGGTTCAGACCTCGAACGATCCCATCGATTTCGGCGTCTTGACCTTGACCGGAGACTCGATCATCTCGGCCGGCACCGGCGCCGTGAATTTCCACGGGCCCGTAGACGACGACGGCGACGCGGGTACCAGTTCCACGCTGGCGGTCAACAGCAGCGGATCCATACGATTGGACGCTCCCATGGGTGCGACTGACCCACTGACCGCTATCAGCCTGAGAGCCACCGGTGATCTGGTCATCAACGACCCGGTGACTGCGACCGGCGGAGGTGTCTCTCTGGTCTCTGATGGGGGAAGGATTTATACGGAGGGGGCACCCGGCAACGCCCTGGACGTCGCCATTACGGGGTACTCCGACGCCAAAGAGTCGCATGAAGCGGCCATCGTGATTGACAGCCGTCAATCCCTGGTGCTTGGGCCGGGTGCCGTGCTGACGGCCAACGGTCAGTACTACGGGGGCAGCGCTGACGGTCTGCCGGATGATCGTGAGTCAATGAACCTCGAGTTCAAGGAGCCGGAGGGGGGCAATCCGCTTGACGTGGCGATTTACCTGAGAGCCGGCCCCAAAGGATCGCTCGGCGGGCCGTTCATGGTCAAACCTGACTACGAGGACGTCACAATCAACAGCAACGGCATCCACATCGCGTACTCAGACGATACCCATATTGGCGCGCTTGTTGTCGATGCAGCCGATACGGTGACGTTTGGTCCGGCTTTCGAGGCGTTCCTGGAGTCCTTGGGCAGTGAGCTCAGAAGAATAGAGGTCGTGTCGCGTATCACGCGTACGCTTGACGATGCGGCAACCTGGGGCACCTTGCCCCACGCCGGCAACCTCAATGAGATCCGCTCCTGGACAAACTTCGAAAATGTGGATTACGACAAGTTCTTCTCAGACCAGGCCTACCCAGGCTACATCATGTACTTGCCCAGGGGCGAAACGGATAGCGACCCGCTGGCCGAGGAACTCATCCCATTGCCTCCCGCTCCAATACCCACGGTCGTGACGGTGGGCGCGGACATTGCGGAGCGCGCACAACCCGTTGTACGAATGGACTCAATCCAAGAGGCGGAGGCAATCGTCGGTGAACTGAAGATGCCTCACCCGGACTGTATGAGTGAAGATCAGGATGATGCCGCGAAATGCCAGATCGTCCGGGACCTGTTCGCCACCGACGTCACTCTTGACCTCGTGGCCCGACGCATTGTTGCATTGGACAAGACCCTCGGGGACGGATTCGCACGCATTGCTGAGCCGTTTGGCATGCTCATCACCACGTATCCGGCGCCCACGGCGCGGAACATACTCGAGATTGAGAGGACCGTTCAGGCCGACGAGACACTCGATCGGTGGATGACAGATAGCCTCGAACTCGTTCAGATCCTGGTCTTCCGGCTGGGCAGACCGGCCCAGGGATCGACGGAGCTATTCCTGTCGAAATACATGAGGCAGGCCGATCGTCAGTCGCGAACCTTCATGAGAAGCTACATTTCGGCGCGTCTGGCCCCGAGACCCGTTGCTCGCGTATCTGCACTCCGTGGGCAGCCGATTATTGGCCCAACGCCTTAGGGCACCGAACGACGACTCTGAAGCCAAGGTCGCAGGCAGATTCGCTTGTGGGGTCCGCAACCGCGTCCGGACGGGCATAGCTCAGCGGGGACAAGCACGAGCCTCCGCAGATCCGCGGCGACTCTCCGTCCAGACACCACTCCCAGACATTACCGACGAGATCGTACAAGTCACGGACTTCGGCGACCTCCCGAACCGCTCGAGTCTCTGCAGGCCAGACTGTCTCGAAGCGACCCGGCTCCGGCAGGCCGTCGAATTCGCTTTGCTCGTAGGCGTCTCGATACTCGCCACCTTTATCAACTGCTCCGCCAGGCGGGACCGGTGGGTTCTCTATTGCCACAAACGACTCGTTCAATTTCTGGAAATCAGCATTGTACTGGCGTGCCGCGTCGGCCCATCGGCTCGTACGTATGTGGTGAAGATCGGGATTCGTGTAGTTTCTGCTGTCGCCATCAGCAAACACTGCGGCACGTTCGTGCTCGGCAGTGGTGGGGACACTGGTGCCCAGCCAATGGGCATATTCTTCTGCCCCTGTAAAGGTCACCCAGACCACCGGGTGGTTTGGCCCAGGCGCACCTCCCAACCCCTTCGCAAGGACGCCAGAGGGATATGGATGTAGCGTCGCCGGTCGGCGTTCGGTGTCCAGAATCAGTCCATTTGTTGATACGCCTTTTCGCTTGAGAAAGGTCAGGTACTGTGCATTCGTTGCTTCCCCGATCGCCATGTAGAATGGGGACGGATCCGTGGGTTTTTCCTGAGGAATGAACCGCAGTACAACGTTCGGATCCTGCCTCGATCGGATGTACTTCGGCCAGAGCAGATTGTCTGGCCCTGCCGGGCCACGAGCATCGGCCCGCCCGAAGGAGGCATCTTCCTGAAATCCATGTGCGTTTGACCGAGCCAACGGATTAGGTTTGTTGGGGGCCAACAAGTTGGGTTCGTCAGGCTCGAACCTGTCAAACCCAAAACCGCCTCTGAAGGCGACCCTGCCGTTTGAGATCAAGAGGTGCTTACATTCCGGCGGCCAAATATGCAGGTCGACCTCGCCTTCGAGCGTCTTCAGTCTATTTCGAAGGTCGTTCCAGCGGTCGATTTCTGCCTCATATTCCCTGATCGCGGGCAGATCTGCGATCTCCCTAATCCCGTCCTCAATCGCTCCGAGACGGCTCTCGTCACCCTTCAAGTCGGCTTGTGCCTTGGGATCCTCTTTCGAATCCTCATAGCCTTGCTTGATTCGGCTCTTCAGTTCCCCCACCGTTTTCTGCAAGTCCTCTTCCTCGCGAGGATCGTCAATACGTGCGTACTTTGCGACATCCGATTGCCAGGCCTCGATGTCCTCTCTGCGCAACTCGGCCGGATTGTAATTGTAACGGTCGCGGTCTTTGTCGGCGAAGACCGCAAGATCGTATTGCGAAAACCACTCAGGCGTCAGGAATTCGGCCAGCATGTCTGCCGCCCATTCCGCGAACTCCTTCAACTCGCTCAGATCGGCATCGCGTTCGGGCTTGAGTTCGGCGAACCTCTCGAGCAGGGGCACACCGGCCGCACGCTGCACCACTGCCTCTATATGCCCGTCGATGACCGCGTTCCAATACTGCCGCGCGCGCGCTTGACCGACCCAATCCAGCGTTTCCGTCAACGTCCCCCATCGCTCTTCGGACAGGTATCCCGAACCGCGCTGGGCCTCGAACTGCTCTCGTAGTTGATTCCGGATGTTCTCTTCGGCTGGCCACGTCTCCGTGACCAGGCCCAAGGATGTCAGTCTCCGCCAGACAGCGTACCTCGCCTCGATCTTCTCCGTCTCGTCCCCGGCGAGCGCAAGAAGAGAGTCCAAGTCACCCAGATCGCGGATGCTCTTAAGCCGCTCGACTCTGGTCGTTAGATCGTCGAGGGCCTGTGTGAGGGATTTCTCCTTGAGTATCTCGTGGCTTTCCCATTTGGCGTAGAGCGACAGGATGTCCGCGATTGTCCAGGGGAGCTGGTCATCGAGCGCGTAGCAGCCGTTAAGCCCCCTCTCGATGTCGTTGAAATCACATATCAGAGCTGCCGCGTGATCGGGCCACTCCAACAAGTGTCTCATTGCCGCGTCGTACTCGTTTGGGTCAGGGAACGGCTCCTTCTGACCCAACTCGACTATGATGGCGGTGATGAGCTCCTCTCTCTTTGTCTTTTCATAGTACTGACGGATCTCTTCACCCCACGGGGCCGGGATCGACTCCGCAGGGATCGTCTGCGGCAAACGGGCGTCAAGGCTCTTGAGATTCTCCCGCGTTTGCTCGACCCGGTCCTTCAGGGGTCTCAGATCGCGGAAAGACTCGTATTTGACTGCGAATGCTTCCTTGTCCCCTCCGAGACGGTCGGGGGCGGCGAGATACGACCTGTACCAGTCGTTGATTGCGTCCGAGCCGCTAATCCCGGCTTTCGCCTCCTTCCATACGTCATCATACCATTCGTCGGGACCTTTCACCTTCTCCCCGATTCCCTCAAGGTGCGCCTCCCACTGCTCGCATTCCTGTCGAATGCGATCGCGGTTGCCTGCCGTGCGCGGCACGGCGTCGATCTCAGCAAGACGCGAATCAAGTTGGCCCAAGTCGGCAAGGAGCGCTTTTGCCTCGGGATCATCCTCCTCGCGGGCCCGAAGCTCCGTTTCGAGCTCTTCGTACTTTGTCGACAGGACTTTGAGCCGATCATCAATCTCCTTTGCGCCTGCTCCGAATAGTCGGTAGTGGATGCGCAAAGCCAGCAGCTTCTGCAGAAAATCGTTGGTGTCCACGATTCCTTCAGACGAGCGGAAGGTCTCGTAAACAGCGCTAGGCTCCAGTTCGTCGAAGTTGACATCCGGCTTGGGCCAGTGCAACTTCAGGTAGAGAGCGTCATCGATGCGCTCGGCGAGCTGCCCGTCACGCTCTCCGATTGAGGTGATCAATTGCCTCACATGGTCGGCCATGGGCTGACATTTCGCGCTGCTGAGCTTATCCGCATAGGTCCTGAGATCCTTGAGCCACGGCCAATAATCGCGACTCTCACTGTCGAACAGAATGGCTTCGATGTCCCTGCGTGAATCATCTGCCTTGCGGATAGCCTTCGGTTTGTCTTCGTCGGCAGTAATCTCCTTTGATTTCAGTGCAAAACCGCTGCAGTTGTCATAGCGCTCCATCGCCCTGATAAGACTCTTAAGCTTATCATCCGCAGACCAGTAATCGCCGCGCTGCTCGTTCTCGCTGCGCTTCACAGCCAGTTTCTCCCACAAAGGCACGAGCCAGATGTGGGCTTCGCGGCATTGTCCAAGGGCTCGCTTCACTTCCTCCGGATCGGGTGGGTGCAGGATATCCATGACACGTTCGGCGACAGGCCGCCCCAAAAGGCCAAGCAGCACCACCACACAAACGAGTAGACCGATCTTGAGGATGCGGTCGGACCGACGCGGGGCCATGGTCGCGAGTTTGGCCGCCAGTTGCTCAAGAGTGATCGGCTCAGCCTCCACGTCCGTCAGCAGAAGACGGTTGCACAGACCTCTCCAGTCGTCCGCGTGCTTGCCCAGCCTCCGCCATTCCTCGGAATCCGGGACTTGATATCCGGCGACGAGAGGCGGGCGGCGATGCAACACCAACCGGTGGATGAGTTCCCCAACCTGCTGCAGGTCGGCTTTCGAGTGTATCTCCTCTTCAAGGTAAACGGCGGGCAGTGGATCACACAGGACAACCTTGGCCTTGGATACATCCCTGTGCTTGGTGACCAGAATGTTGGAGAACTTGAGGTTCCCGTGCGGTCGCCCACATACCCGTTTCAGTGTCAGGAGACCTGCGGTGATCGAATCGACGATGTGGTGCATGCCGGCCGCTCTGAGGTTGACGCGGCCGTCGACCAACTGCCGTGCAGAAAGGTCATATCTGTCGGTGACATAGAACACCCCAGCGGGCGCTGTGCCGAATTCGTGAATCGGGGCCCAGTGCTTCGCATCCTGGAGGGCGGCTTTCTGTTGCACGCCGGCGCTGTCCAGGAACGCCTGCGACTGGGCGGCGGTGAGTTTCTCGTCGCGTACGCGGACCGACGGTTGATGCGCCTTGATGATACGTTGTGGAGAGCCTTTTTCTGCCGGACGCCAGACGTAGATCGCGTTGAAACCGGTCCGAACTTGTGGGTGGCCCGTCTCATACTGACCGAATTTCGCCATCCGCTCCCCACCTGCAATTCGCCAAACGTGTTCCCACTCTATTGGCCACAACCTGGCTTGGGGGGTGTCTTGGGGCTCACCCCGCTCGGCTGAATCAAGACTTCAATAGCCTTCTTCCCCGTGAGGCCTCCCCAACACTTGCCTGACAGAGGCAGGCAGAGGCGCCACGACTGGTCGTCGGGGCACGTATCAAACATCACAAGGAAGTGCGTGGCGCCCCTGTCCTTCCATTTCTTCCAGACGCGGTCTTTCTTCTTGAGGGTCACTTCACAGGGATTGCCCGGTCCGAATCGGATGGGAAGGTTGTAGCCCTGGTCGATGGAATCCTTGCGACGCTGGTTGCCCTCGCTCCAGTACTCCTGCATGGACAGCGATTCCCATTGCGGCCTCTCCACCCAACTCACGCCCACGATATCGACACGAACATTCTGGTTGCAGACGTCGCCCACGCCCTGGACATGGATCGTCTGGCATCCGCCGAGCATGACGCCGGTCGCCAACATCATCGCGCAT
Organism: uncultured Phycisphaerae bacterium; assembly: GCA_965603505.1. Taxonomy (GTDB): domain Bacteria; phylum Planctomycetota; class Phycisphaerae; order Sedimentisphaerales; family Anaerobacaceae; genus PLanc-01. Next base: position 6,562 of record CBFDDG010000037.1, read on the forward strand.
CCAATCTTTCCCGCACTCGTTCTCATTGCTGCACTCCATTCACTCTTTGGTATCCGTGGCTACGTCGTCGTCCTGCCCGGGCTGATTGTCCAGGCACTGACGGATCACAGCCGCAATCTGCATCTCGGATGTCACGGCTGGAGCCACCAGGTAGCGGCTTTTCATGATCAGGGCGTCCAAATCGGCCAACGTGCGCTCGAACACAAGATGAAGGCCGCCCGGACGTGCATCACCATAATCCCGGCACACGCTCATCGGCCCCAGACCCGGAAACATCTGCACGATCATGGCCAGCGTGGACCACCACAGCTCCTGCGGTATCAGGCCCAGGGCTTCCTCGGGCCCGATGCCCTCTTCGGCCAGGCGGTGCGGACCGAGGGACTGCAACCATCGTCCATCTGATTGGAATACCCGCGCCAGGCACGCCGTCAACGGCTCATCAGGATTGAACTCAGCCTGCGTCTGACGGGCCAGACTCAGCATCTCATCCACCGCGACCGGAAGGCTCGTGCCCCGGTCGACCAGGAGAATCCGCACCGCCAGAACGGCCAGGGAATAGAGATCGCACGGGCTGCTCAGAAGGGCAATGACCTCGAACGGGACCTCAGAGATGGGGACCCCCTCGGCCGACCGCAGGTCGTGAATCTGCTCGGCGCCAAGAGTGTGGGAGGTCGTACGGAATCGATACTCATCCCCGGCGAGCGCTGAATCGGCCTCCAGATGAGCGTGAAGGCACAGATCGCCGGATTTCAGACCAAGTTGCAGGACCACAAGATCGCTGGCGTGCAGCTCGATGCGCTCCTGAGTGGCCATCGTGCCCTCGATCGTGACGGCCTCCTTGGAATCCGACATGACTTTGCGAACGCGGACGAGCGCTCGACCTTTGGCCGGCAGGGATGTGTCAACAGGTCGGTATACCGAGGTCTCCCCGATCAAGGGCGACAAGTAATATGCGACGTCCGTCGCCTCAGCGCGTGCGGTCAGAGCGTGGCCGGGCTCGACAAGTCGTGCGCGTGCGGTCCAGAGAGAGGGCAGCAGGCTCTCGCCTCCATCGAGCGCCACGCGGAACGACGACGCCCCCAGATTGAGAAACGGCTGCTGCAACGAGCGAACGACCGAATGCACCGACGCAACGATGTCGAAAAGAAGTGCCAATTTCAGATGGAATGTCTCGATCAGGCGGCTGTGCTTGCCCTGCGAATCGAGAAACAGTCTTCCGGGGTACGCCGCAGCCCAATCGCCGCCGTCGGAGTTCTGGTTCTCATCAGGTTCAACAACCGGACTGGATTGTCCGGCGTGAGGACGCGCTCCGCCCAGCAGGCCGATGAAACCTTCGAGATCCATCGGGTAGTGCCTCGTAACGAGCATGAGCCCCGCCGCGGGGTTAAAGGGAACCAGATCGGCATGGTTCGGGCAGATCTCCGCCAGGGGCTTTGTAGGCTCGCCCGCCGGTGCATCATCGGTCACGGGGACAAGGGGCGTCTCGACCCCCGAACCCGGAAGATAAAGGTAGCGATGGAGAGAGCCTGCGTAGGCCGGCACGCCATGATCGTGGAGGACGCTCTCCTCCTGACAAAGCCGCCAGTATGCCCCCGTCTCTTCATCCTTCGGGTGGATCGCAGACCGGGATGCAACGTCGAGAAACGTGGGCAGAGGATTGCTGGTCTCCCAGCCGCATTGGATGCTTTCCGCAACACCTGACTGATCGAAAACCTGGGCCAGCTTGTGCCAGCGGTCGTCGAGCACCGCGTTGGAAAGGAGGACTCGCTTTGCGAGGGACGTGTTGCGCAGCACATCGGTGCTCTGGACCCATAGCTCGAGCCACTCCTGAACCCGGCCCGACACATCCGCGATACAGCCGAGGAAAACCTTGGCGTCGAGCGTATTCCGCAGTGCGATGAGGCTTCCGCCGGCGGAATCCGGCTGCACCTTCACCAAGGCGCATATTCTCAGTGCGGCTTGCTTCTGATCCTCGGAGACAGGGACGACGATACATCCCTGTGGAATCTTCAATCGGCTCTTATTCGTCTCGGCAGACTGCACGTTCTCCACACCCCGACAGCACTCTACTGACCCGGCAATGCGACACCTTCCCGGCGGGACGATCCCACCGGGAACCACTATCACAAGTCCATCCTTCGCGGTATCTTAAGGCCCGCTCAGACCCTGTCAAGGCGAATCTCGTTGAATCGTGAACAGGTCCGACCAGCCCAGCGACCCGACGGTCCACTTCGGCGATCTGTGCCGAATGTCCCAATGCACCGCAGTGCCGGCCCGGCTTCGTAGACGACAAGCCAAGGAACGTATGGCTAACCGATCATGACGGTAGGACAGCCAACGACAATAGAACCGCCGTGGGCAGTGCTGTCACCGACGCGTGCGGCAGGCCGGCTGCCAATCAGCACGGTGGCCGAGCCTTTGACAATGCTGTCCGGCGGGCCGGCACAGATCGCCATATCACCCACGACCGCCGCGGGGAGTCCGCCGATCAGGACAGTGGGGACACCGGGGCCGGTGATGGGACCACCCACATGCGGCTTCGGCCCCACCGGCGTCGGGTCCTGCATGGGGCAGGTATGCATGTCGGTCAATCTTGCTGCTGGAGGCATCGTCGCTTTCTCACGTTCATCCGACGCAGCCCCATGTGGGGCGCGCCGACAGGTTTAGGACGGGAACGGTGGTAAGTCGCTGCCGTCCAGTTGTTTGACCGAGAATCCGCCGACCGTTTCGGCGCAGATCAACACGACGTCCGTCGCATTCAGGAACGCGATGTCGATGGGCCTTTTCGTGTCCGTGTACGGCTCGGGAACAGGCACGAGTTCCTTCTTAAACCCGTGCCAGACCGACCACTGGTAATCGTTGGGTCGTATCAGCATCGCCGGCGTGCCGCTGGGGCGTACCCGGATCACGGCCGCTCCGACGGGCACGTGCTGGCTCCAGGGAATCTTCTCGCGGTATGTTTCGTGGGCCTTGCCGCGCGTTCCAATCCGCCATCCGACCAGTTCCAGGGTGCACTGCTCCTCAGGTCCGGTCCACAGTAGCGTCGCGCCGCAAATCTCGTCCTCAAGGTTGATCGTCGAGTCTGACGTAACAGGCCGGCCCTTAAGGTCCATCAGCTTCTGCACGCCGATCGATGGCGTCATACCGTCCGGCCAAGCCGTTAGGTGCAACCCGACGGTTTCCCCGCTTGAACGCAGGAACGCCACGTACTTGTTCCCGTCGGACCGAACGTGGCTCTTCATCCAGTCGGGCCTGGCCCCGGCGACCTCCACCTTGCCGGTCAGTTTCGCCCGCGCCTTGTCGGCCGATCGGTCGACCTCGACCACCTGTAGCGTCGAGGCGGCGCCTTCGATGCCGCCCGTCCACAACAGGACGGCCCCGTTCGTATTCTCCTGCCCACCTTCGCTGGCCGCGATGTACAGGGGGGGCACGATCGCCGCGGGGAGCGTGCGGATCTTCAGCCTCCCCGTCGCCGTGGCACCCTGATCTGGTTCAAAGTGGACGTACATCAACTCGTTCTTCTCGAACCAGGCGACCCAGACGCCGGCGCCCACCTTTTTGTTCGGCGGCGACGAAATGCGTGGACGCGACAGCAGAGGCGCCTTGCCCACCGGGCTGACGTCGCCCGCTCCGCCCTCCTGGATAATCCGGAAGTCCGTTACGACCACATCCGCCGGGTCGACGATCGGGTTCAGGAACACCGCGTCGATGCAGCCGCCACGGACGCTGTGGAGTTCCAGGCGGCTGGCGGCCAGCGGGCGGATCTTCAGCCTCACGGGCGCCGACTCGGCCTGGTCCTTGTTGCCGTTGTAGAAGTACACGACGGATACGGCGTACTCGGCGGGGATGCGAAGGTCCACGCGATTCAGCAGGTCGAGGTAGAGCCGCACCTGGCCCCGGGCGGGGATCTCGACCATGTCGGGCTCGGCCCCGCGCCGGCTCGGGCTTCGGACGAAGGTCTCGGCGCCGGTGTCGACCTGGATTACCCGAAAGCAGGGCATCCCCTGTTCGCAGTCGGGGTGCACGATCTCGACCGGATCGCTGCCGTCGTTTTCGAGCGTCAGGACACAGATGGGCTGCTCCTTGACAAGCAGTTCCGTCTTGTTGACCTCTAGGGTGACATTCAGTCCCATGCGTACTCTCCTGTCCTGTCGCGCGGACTACGGATGCCGCGTGTCGTTCTTGATCGTGTTGCCGAGTATGTTCCAGCCGCGCAGTTGCATGAGGCATCGCGAGCACATGAAGCCCTCGCAGTCGCGGTAGCTCATCACGCACGTGCCGTGTTTCGGGTCGCCCCGCGGATTCGGGGGAGTGGCCGTGTCGTGAGTGGGAGCGACGGCGGTCAGGTTACCGTTCGAGTCGTGACGGTTCTCCCTCGTGCCCGCGGGCGGATTGACGTCCGGGGTCCGCCCAGGCGCGTGCACCTTGAATAGGCAGTGACCCACCTCGTGCACGACGCAGGCTGTGTACCCATAACCCGTACTGGGCAGGTTGCCGATCTTCGTCGCGTACGACGCCTGCCCCCGCATCACGAATGGGCCGAACTGCGTGCCGATGCCGAACAGCCCCAGGCTGTAGCCACGCTCGGACTCCAGGTTCGTCAGGGCCGGGCCCTGGATGATCGTCAGGCCGGGCAGCACGCCGTTTCGCGTAATGTGCCGCATGAAGCCGGCGTACAGGTAGGCCTTGAAACCCGCTCCGACCGTCTTCCTGTTCCTGTTGCGGTTGGGCCCGGTGCTCAGCCGCGCGTGCCCCCTACCGCCCGCGGCAGCGTACGCAAACACGTTTCGAGCCGGGAAAATGAAGCAGCAGTTGACGTTGTTGATGTCCGCGTTGGGCGCGTCCCGATAGAGCATCACTTCGTAGTCGTACCGATTCAGATCGGCATATCTCACCTGGCCGACCTGCTTCAAGTCCTCAAGGCCGCATAGGACGGCGGCGTTCCAGTCCGCCTGCGTCATCGCCTCGTTGGCCACGAAACCGGGGTCCGTTTCGAGTTCGCAGAACGCCTTGGCCATGGCGATCCGAATGCCGTCTTCGTCGCTTCCTGTTCGGGTGGTGGTCTTCCACTTCCCGTCGGAGATCGTGTCGAAGTCCAGGTCCGGAAGCCCGACCCAGGCGTTGGCGGCACTGGTCGCGCCGAACCTCTTGGACCAGTCACGTTTGTCGTTGGCGCCCAGCGCGGCGTTGTCCGCCCGACGCTTATGCTGGTTGACCATCTTGTCCTTGAGCGCCGCCCACCCGGTCATCGTCTGCCGGAGGAAGCGGCTCAGCCGGAGATTCCGCCAGATCACGAGCGTGCCCGTGTCGGCCCGAACGGCCTGCAGGCCAGTGCCGTCACTGCCGGGGCCTTTGAATGTGTCCGGGCCGAGGAAGGCGCGGAAACGATACCGATCCCCCCCGCATCGCGAGGGCAGGAAGATGACGCCCGCCTCGCCGGCGTCGTTTGTCTTGGCCTTGACCGAGTGTGGGTACTTGGTGTCGGTGACCTCCTCGACTTCCTTCAAGCTCGGCTTGGGGTCCAGCACGCGCTTGCCCTTGCCGTCGTCCAGGATGTCGGCCGGCGGGTCGACGTGTTCGTCGCTGAAGCCGGCCACTTTGCCCGTCTGAAAAATGATGTCCTTGACGTCGCTGCCGTCCTCCTGGTTACCGGTCTTGCGCTTGCCGCCACAGTCCTTGTGACAGTTGTTGACCTGCGGGTTCTCACTGTTCGCATCGTACTGGTACTTGTCCCACTCCTCCTGGAACCACTTCTGGTTCTGCCCGGCGTTGTGGTGCGGCAGCGTGGGGTTCGTCACGCTGTAGACCGAGCCGATCAGCGGCGGGTGGTTCAACTGCTGCTGGGCCCTGCGCGCCGTGTCGAACGCGGGCAGGTCATACGGCTTCAGCAGTTGGAAGTAGACATACATGTTCTTCGCGGGTTTCCACTCGTCCGTGCTCGGATCGCGCTTCTCGACCTTGGCCACCAGCGGAATCTTGCCGCCGACCTTGTTGACCTCGTGGCATTTTTTCTCCAGCGCGTACACCGACTTGTACATGGCCATCTCAATGCCCTTGCCGGCCATGCTCGGATCAATGTTGGGGTCGTGAGTGGCCCCCTCGGAGTACCGCCAGCCGCCAGGCATGCGGAGCTTGGCGAAGTGCCCTTTCGTCTGGTCCGGCTGGGGCTTGCCGTCCTTGTCCTCCGGGGCCGGCAGGGGCAATTCGCCCTCGCCGCCGGAGCCGTAGCTGCCGCCGTTGCCCCGCTGGACGATCCACTCTTTCAAGCGTTTCTTCAGCTCGGCCTCGCCCTTGTCGTTCTCCGCTTCCGGGTTGGCGTCGAGTGTGGCCTTTGCCACGCCGCAGAACTTCTCCTTGAAGTACGTCCAAGCGGCGATGTAGCCGCTCTGGTTTGCGGCAATGCGGGCGCCTGCCGGTTTGGCTTGCTTACCGGCGGCAATGCGGTGGCTGATCGGCCAGTAGAACAGGCCCAGCACCTGCATTCGCGCCAACCGCCCGGCCTTCGTGTCGATGGGCCACGGGAACAGCTTGTCGATGTCCCCCAGGCGCAGCGAGATCCGGTACTCGGGACGAATGACGAGCGTGTTGTAGACGACGTGCTCTTTCTCGAAACTGGGGGCCACATGCCCGATGTCTTTGGGCGTCGTCGCCGTTCCCTTAGGAGCGCTTTTCAGGCCAGCACCAGGATCAGCAGGCATTGTACTTTCCTCGCATCAATCACAGCGGTCCATATTCGTTTGGATGCCTCAAGTCTCATGCCGGCCTCGTCGGGTGTGGCGATGTCGGCCGCGGTGGAGGCGGCTTCCTCGGAGGAGGCGGTGGAGGAGGCTTCCTCCTTGGCGGCGGAGGAGGCGGACTCCTCCTTGGCGGTGGTGGAGGCGGACTCTTCCTTGGCGGAGGAGGCGGAGGCGTCTTCTTCTTTGGAGGGGGCAGTGGAGGCGGGTTCGGCCCATCGTGCACGGCGTACATTTTCTCCTGCGTGTTCCTGCCCGGGGTACCCTTCCCTTCCGTTTCCGTCGGCACCCGGTACATGTCCTGGAAGGCCGCCACCGCTGCTTTCGTCCGTATCCCGAGAACGCCATCGACAATGCCTGTGTTGAGGCACAGGTTGTTCAGCCGCTGCTGCATGCCTTGAACGCATTGGTCATCCGGGGCCTTTTCCTGGATCGGGTCCAGCCGCCCAATCTGCAGCTTCCACGTCACCGGCACATCTCCCCGCACCGGCTCGGGCTCCTTCGCCTTGGCCTTGTCCTTCTTGTCGTCTCCGCCAGATGCTGACTTGGGCGGCGGGTCCGTGTCACCGGCCTTGACGCGAACGATCAAGACAGCCGTTTCCGCATCGGCCGGTATCTCGTGTTCGATCAGCCCTTTCTTCGTCTTGCCGCTGAACGGCTTGGCCGCCTTATCCACCTTCAGCTCGTAGTCCGAATCCTCGATTGCTTTCATCGTCTCGCCGAACACACGAACCCGGAGAAACAGTTTGCACCGTGGCACCTTGAAGACGTGCCGGGAGTCCGTCTGGCAGGAAAACTCCTTGACCTTCTTGGCCGGCACCTCCAGTTCGTCGCCCTCACACAGGATGTTCGGGTTCGCCCGGTTCAAACCTTGGTTGACATTCCAGAGGGTCTCCCAATCGAAGAAGCCGTTGGCGGCCGTCACTTTGGCGATGTAGTCATTTTCCTTGCAGTTGTACTTGGCCATCACAGTGCCTCCGTGGCCGGCCCCTCGATCTCTCCGTGGTCGATCTCGGGGAATGAAATCTGGCACTGTTTCTTCGGCAACCCCGTTACCAAGGCCTCCCCTTTGTCGTTCAGGTGTCCCTCGTAAATCTCTTTGTCTACCTTGACGTGGAATCTAATCGGCTTGCCGCTGGGCATCTTCATCTGGTCGTCTTTCTTCTTGTCCTTGTACTCCAGGCGGATGCCCACGTCGTACTTCGGCGTGAGGGCATCCTTGATCTTCTCCAGGAGGCTCCGCTTGGTCTTTGTGGCGCCCAGATCGTATTTGCCTTCGCTTCCGGACAGCGGCTTGGGCCGGTCAGACCGGCCGGCTTGGGCCGAGGCAGCCTCCATCGGTTTCTTCGGTGATTTGGGCATGGAGAACCGGGCTCCTTCGTCAGTTGATCTTGATGATGGCGCCGTTCAGCTTGATCATCGCCGGGTCGAGGGTGATGCTCGACCCGCCCACCTTCAACTCGATCATGGTGTCAGCCTCGATGGTGATCTTCAGCGCCTTCAGCTTGTAGTTCAGCGTGGTTGTCTCATCGTGGTTGCCTTTGAACGTCTCCGTCACATCGCCCTTGACGGTCAGTATCTGGTTGCCGCCGACCTCTTTGTCCTCCTTCCCGGTGACAGCCAGGTCGCGGTCCGCGTGGATCTGCTCGATGTGGTTGCCTTGGATGGTCTCGTTCCGGTCATTGGCCACTTCTTCATACTTGTCGTTCTCGACGACCACGTGGCGGTCATGCTCGATCGTCTCGAACCGGTCGTTCTTCACGCGGATATCCAGGTTCTTCTCCGCATGGACGAGGATCTGCTCTTCGCCTTTCTTGTCCTCGAAGCGGATTTCGTTGAAGCCGCCGCCGCCTTTGGAGCTGTCGGATTTGATGGTGGACATCGTCTTGTTGGCGGGCAGTTCGTAGGGCGGCATGGCCTGGCCGTTATAGACCCGGCCGGTGATGATGGGATGGTCGGGGTCTCCTTCGAGGAATTCGACGATCACTTCCTGACCGATCCTCGGGGTATAGATCGCACCCCACTGCCTGCCGGCCCAGACCTGGGCGACGCGGATCCAGCAGGAGCTGTTCTCGTCGGCTTTGCCCTGGCGGTCCCAGTGGAACTGGACCTTCACGCGGCCGTATTCGTCCGTGTGGATCTCTTCGCCTGACGGACCCACCACCATGGCGGTTTGCGGGCCGGGAATCGTGGGTCGGGTGGTGGTCCGGGCAAGACGGAAGGGCCGCTTGCTGTCAATGGCCGTGAGCGTACAGGAGTACGTGGACTCACCTCCGCCCCCACCGGAGGAGAATTCCCCCACGTCCAGCGAGTAACTGGCCCCCGTGATCAGCCATTCGCGGTTCTGGTCGTCCCTCGGATGGTCCTTCAGCGCAAACGTGCAGCCCGTGCCGATACCCCGGGCATCTGAGGCAGCCGTAGCCACCTCGTACTGCGTCTGGAGTTCCTCGATGCGCCGTCGTGCATAGGTCTCGCCATCGGCGGTTTCAATGTAGTCCGCACAGTAGTCGTAGACATCGAAATCCGCCGCCTCGTGGTCTCTGGGAATCATCGCCCGGGTGTGCAGGTCCTTGCGGGTGTTCTTGAAATCGAACGCGTTGAGGCTGCAGGAGCCCGGCCGGACACGCGTCTCAACCACCCAGTCCTTGACATACTCCTGGTCGCCGACCGGCGCGCCGCTGAACTGGAAGCTGAGCTGCTCGTAGCCGGAGCAAGGTCCGTGGGCGCTCGGGGAATCCGCCAGGACCAGGACGTGTCGGCCGTTCTCGTGTTTGAAGAAATAGTAGATCCCCTCCTGTTCCATGAGCCGGCTGACGAAATTGAAATCGGTCTCCCGGTACTGCACGCAGTACTCCCACGTGCGGTAGGTCTCGGGCAAGGTATCCTCGAAGTCCGAGAAGCCCAAATCTCGAAAGACCTGCTTGATGATGTTCGGGACGGTCATGCTCTGGAAGATGCGGCAATCCGCCGTACGCGTCAGAAACCATAACCACGGCACAACGGTCGCGCTGTATCGCGCCCAATCTCCCTGGCTGGATACCTGCGTGAAGCGGCTGATGCAGCCATTGAAGTATCGTGTCCCCCCCGACTGCTCCAGCCGGATTGTGACATTCTTCCCCACAATATCAGAGAATGCGATCTGCTGGTCTTCGCTGGCGAGTTCGAGCTCAAACTCAAACGGGCGACCGAGCTGCTCCCGGCCCCACATGCTGACGAGCAGAAGCACATCCTCCCCCAACGGGGTCGTTATGGCCACTTGTCGATGTTGCTGTGTCTTCGCCATGAGATATCCTCTTGAGTCAAGAGGGGTTGCGTCTCCGTCTGCCAGGCCTTAGTCGAATGCATAGGTGAAACGGCTGTCAGCCGTGCCGACCTCCACCTTCGCAACTTGTCTGCCCTCAAGGAAGCGACTGAGCAGTTCCCGGCTGACCTCGGGCAGCAGCGTATTCGTCAAAATCGCGTCAACCGTTCGCGCCCCGCTCTCGACCTCCGTGCACCGGTCGGCGATCAGTGCCACGACCTCATCTCCGTAGGTGAAGGGAACGCCGTGATTCTCTTCGATCCTTCGCCGGAGACGATCGAGCTGAAGGCGGATGATCAGCTTGAGAATCTCGTCGCTGATCGAATAGTAGGGCACCACGATAAGCCGCCCCAGCAAGGCCGCCGGGAACGTCTTGAGCAAGGGTTTTCGCAGGGCTTTGTTGATTGCATCGGGCTCCGGCATGAGACTCGGGTCCTTGCACAGTCCCATAATCAAGTCCGAACCTACATTGCTGGTCAGCAGGATGATGGTATTCCGGAAATCGATGAGCCGGCCCTCCGCGTCCTCCATCTGCCCCTTGTCGAATACCTGGAAGAAGATCTCGTGTACGTCACGGTGGGCCTTCTCCACTTCATCAAGGAGCACGACGCTGTAGGGGCGTCGCCTCACGGCCTCCGTCAGGACGCCTCCCTCCCCGTAGCCGACGTAGCCGGGGGGCGAACCTTTCAGAGTCGAGACGGTGTGGGCCTCCTGGAA
>CBFDDG010000038.1:0-17291 GCA_965603505.1 uncultured Phycisphaerae bacterium
CGGAGACGGAGCGTGCGGCCCGCCGGTACATCGCAGGCGTCACGGTCGCAGGCGGAACCAACATCCACGACGCTCTCGCCGCGGCCCTGGAGCAGCCGCCGACGGAAGGAATGCTGCCGATCGTTCTGTTCCTCACGGACGGACTTCCGACGGTCGGACAGACCTCCGAGCTGGCGATCCGCGAGCTGGTCGTCAAATCGAATCCGCACAAGCGACGCGTCTTCACATTCGGCGTCGGCTTCGACGTCAACGCGCCGCTGCTGCAGAAAATCGCCTCGGAGTCTCGCGGGCGCGCGGAATTCGTGCTGCCCAAAGAGGACGTCGAGGTCAAGATCGGGAAGGTTTTCGCACAACTCGCCGGGCCGGTCCTGGCCGACCCCAAGCTGCGCGTCATGAATCCGGACGGCGGCCCGGCCCTGGGGCGAACGCGCGACATTCTGCCGGAGAAGCTGCCCGACCTCTTCGAAGGCGACCGTCTGGTCCTTCTGGGCCAGTACGTCGGCGCCGAGCCGATCGCGTTTGAGCTCACGGGCCAGTACTTCGGCAAGAAGCGCACGTTTCGATTCCGGTTCGAGTTCGACCAGGCAAGCACTCGGAACGGTTTTGTGCCCCGCTTGTGGGCGAGCCGCAAGATCGGCGAACTGATCGACACAGTCCGGCAGATGGGAGCGGACCCCTCCGCCTCAACACAGGACCCGAAGGTCAAGGAACTGGTCGACGAGATTGTCCGCCTCTCCACGCAATTCGGGATTCTGACCGAATACACGGCGTTTCTCGCCCGAGAGGGAACGAATCTCGAGGACGCCCACGCGGTGCGCCGTGAGGCCGAAGAGGCCTTGTCGAGCCGTGCGATGCGGACTCGCTCCGGCATGGCCGCCGTCAATCAGAGTCTCAACAGCGTCCAGCAGAAGACCCAGAGTGAGCTCAATTACCGGAACACGTTCTATGATGAGCAGCTTAACGAGGTTGCCATCAGCACGGTCCAGCAGATCAACGACATGACCTACTATCGCCGAGGGCGCCGGTGGATCGACGGCAGGCTGATTCGCCGGGAGAGCCAGCCCGAGCCGACGCGTATCATCGCCTTCGGATCCAAAGAGTTCTTCGACCTGGCCCAAAGACTGGCCAGAGAAAACCGGCAAGGCAGTATCGCCATGAGGGGGGATGTTCTTCTGATGTTGGATGGTGAAGCGGTGCTCATCCAGGCGCCGAGCAACAACTGACAACCCATATCCAAACGAAAGGAGCAAGAGCCATGAGAAAGTTGAAACCGATTACCTGTATCCTTGCGACGGCGATCTTCGTGTGTGTTTCCGCCTTACTTGCGACGGAAGCCCCGGAACAGCCGGTCGAAGTGGAACCGGTTGTAGAGGTCCCGGCGGAAGCCGATCAGCCGCTCGTGCAGATGGCCATTCTGCTGGATACCAGCGGCAGCATGTCCGGGCTCATCGATCAGGCGAGGACCGAGCTCTGGTCGATCGTCAACGAGTTCGTCTTCGCCCGCAGGAACGGCCGACGGCCTGAGCTGCAAGTGGCCCTCTACGAGTATGGCAAGAGCGCTCTGCCCGCCGAGCAGGGTTACATCCGACAGATCGTGCCCCTGACGACGGACCTGGACAAGATCTCGGAAGAGCTCTTCGCGCTCACCACGAACGGCGGGGCGGAGTATTGCGGCTGGGTGATCCGGGAGGCTATGAAAGGGCTCCAATGGAGCGATTCTGCGGACGACCTGAAGGTGATCTTCATCGCCGGCAACGAGCCCTTTACGCAGGGACCGGTGGGCTACAAAGAGGCCTGTGGCGCCGCGGCGGCAAGAGGCATCATCATCAACACGATTCACTGTGGGTCCGAGCAGGACGGGATCAACGGAAAGTGGAAGGACGGAGCCGTCCTCGCCGACGGCCGGTATCTCTGCATCGACCACAACCGGCAAGTGGTCCACGTGGCGGCGCCGCAGGACAGCGAGATCGCCGAACTCGGGGCCAGGCTGAACGAAACGTATATTGCCTTCGGTGCCGAGGGCGGAGCCGCACGAGAACGGCAGGCCGAGCAGGACAAGAACGCCAAACAAGCAAGTGCCGAAGCGGCGGTCCAGCGGGCCGTGACCAAGTCATCGGCCAACTACAGCAACACAGGCTGGGATCTGGTTGACGCCGCGCGGGCCGGGCAGATCGACCTGGACAAAGTCAAGCGTAAGGACCTGCCCAAGAACATGCAGAGCATGACTGGAAAAGAACGAAAGGCCTATGTGGAGACTCAGGCCCAACAGAGGGCGGAGATACAGACCAGGATCCAGCAACTCAACGAGCAGCGAAAGGCCTATGTCGCGGAGGAAATGAAGAAGCAACAAGGCAAAGGCCAGACACTCGGCTCAGTCATCCAGGAGGCCGTTCGCACTCAGGCTCAGAAGAAGAATTACACCCTCGAATCAGCAGACAACTCGTCCTCCGGTCCCGTGGACGACTCGAAGGAGTGATTGCACCACCCGCGTGCCGGCCGCCAGCACGCCTTCTGTTACGAACCCCGGGGACGCTGTCCCGAGGCCCCTGGCGTTCATCGGTTTGGGCCGGAATCATGCAAGAGAACAAGGCGACGTCCCATCAATGGGGCGTCGCCTGTGCCTTTGGGTGGCGACCCTCGACCTGCCCGCCCGGAGTCAGTCACACCCCGGCAATCGCACGGCGATTTCGGGGGGGCCTCTTGAGGTTTTTGCTTGACCTGCCCGAACACACTCCCTATTAGTAAAAGGCTATTTGCGGCTTGACGAGCGGACGTTGACAGCTCGGCTGCAGCAAGAGTTTCATCTGTGTAAATCGCCCGGAGATGAGATCCTGCTATCGGTAGTCGGGACCCGGATACACCGGACGGCAACAGGCAATGACAGGTGCCCTGTGGAAGAGAAACGTGCACGAGTAGGACTGGTTGGATTTGGCACGGTCGGCAGCGGCGTCGCCAAGCTGATCCTGGAAGAGGCCGATGCCATCGCGACGAAAACAGGGGTGCGGCTGGAGCTTGCCTGTGTGGTGGACACGGATACGGACAGGCCTCGTCCCACGCGGTTGCCCGAAGGCGTACTGACCAGTGACCTGAACCGGCTCCTCGCCGACAACAGCGTCACCGTCGGGGTGGAACTGGTTGGCGGCACCGGGGTGGCCAGGGATATTCAACTCAAGATGCTCCGCGCGGGCAAGGACGTGGTCACGGCCAACAAGGCACTGTTGGCCGAGCATGGGGCCGAGCTGTTCCGCGTGGCGCGGGAGAACGGCCGGTGCATCGCGTTCGAGGCCACCTGTGCCGGCGGCATTCCGATCATTGGGGCCATTCGCACGGGGCTAGCCGCGAACCGAATCACGGCCATGTACGGCATCGTCAACGGCACCTGCAATTACATCCTCTCGGACATGAGCACGAAGGGTGAGAAATTCTCGCAGGCGCTGGCCAAGGCCCAAAAACGCGGTTTTGCCGAGGCGGACCCGACGCTCGACCTTAGCGGCGGTGACAGTGCCCACAAGCTGGCCATCCTCGCCTCGATGGCCTTCGGCTGCGAGATCACCCTCGACGATATCTTCGTCGAGGGAATCGATGGGATCGCCAAGGAAGACATTCGGTACGGGGCAGAGATGGGCTACTCCCTCAAACTGCTGGCGATCGGACAGCGAAATGCGGAAGGCAGGATATCCCTGCGGGTCCATCCGTCGTTCATCCGGGCGGATATCTCGCTGGCGAGGGTGAATGGCTCGTTCAATGCGATCAGCATGTTCGGCAGTGCGGTCGGCGAGACCCTGTATTATGGGCGCGGCGCCGGCATGATGCCCACCGCCAGCGCCGTCGTGGCCGACATCATCGACGTGGTCCTGGGCAATTCAAGGACCGCCTTCGAGCATCTGCGGTTGAGGCCCCGCAACGAGGTCGAGCCGTTAATCGAGAAGATCGATGATTCCATCAGCCGGTTCTACATCCGGGTGATGGCAAGAGATGAGCCCGGCGTGGTGGCTCGTTACGGGAAGATTCTCGGCGACCATCAAATCAGCATTTCCGGAGCCCTTCAGCACGAGGGGACGGGACCCGGAAATACGGTGCCGGTCGTCATAACGACCCACCGAACGCAGGAAAGAAACATGACGGCCGCACTGGCGGAGCTGTCCAAACTGGATATTATCAGCGGCAAGCCCGTGCGCATACGGATTGTCGATATTCCCGAGGACAAAGACACGTAGCATGGCGAAGTATGCGATCATCGTGCCGGACGGCGCCGCGGACGAGCCCCTCGAAGAGTTCGGCGGTAAGACACCGCTGGAAGCGGCCGAGACGCCCAACATGGATCGGATCAGTGCCGAAGGCCGACAGGGCCTCGTGCGCACTGTCCCGGAAGGGTGCGAACCGGGCAGCGACGTCGCCCAGATGAGCCTCCTGGGGTATGATCCGCTCCGCTACTACAGCGGGCGCGCGCCGATCGAGGCGGCCGCCCGCAGCATCCGGCTCGGACCGGAGGACTGGGTCTTCCGCTGCAACCTCGTGACCATCGCAGACGGCGCTATGGCGGATCACAGTGCGGGGCATATTTCTTCCGAAGAGGCGGGCAGTCTGATCGAGCAGTTGCAGAGCCATATCGGCGACGAGCGTATCCGCCTGCACACGGGCGTCAGCTACCGGCATCTGCTTGTCTTCAAAGGCGTGGAGTTCGATGTTCGCACGTATCCGCCGCACGACCACATCGGAAAGCCCGTTGACAAGATCCTGCCGCGCGGCAAGGGAGCCGATCTACTGATCCAGTTGATGAATCAATCACAGCAATTGTTCGCCGACCACGAAATCAACCGGGTGAGGCAGGATCTCGGCGAGAACCAGGTGAGCTCCATCTGGCTCTGGGGGCAGGGCAAGCAGGCCCGTCTGGATAGTTTCCGCAAGCGATTCGGACTCAAAGGGGCGGCCATCACAGCCGTAGACCTGGTCCGGGGGCTCGCAAAACTGGTGGGGTTCGACCTGATTGAAGTACCCGGCGCGACGGGATTCACCGATACGAACTACGAAGGCAAAGGCTTGGCCGCCGTTGAGGCGTTGGCAGATTACGATCTGGTTTTCGTCCACATTGAGGCTCCAGACGAGGCCTCGCACGAGGGCAACGCCGAGGCGAAGAAAACGGCCATCGAACAGGTGGACGAACGCGTCGTGGCGCCGATCCTGCAGGCCCTTGAGGGCTTGGAGGACTGGCGTATCCTGGTGCTCCCGGACCACCCGACGCCGGTTCACAACGGCGCGCATTCGGCTGCGCCGGTCCCCTTCGCGATGGCAGGAACAGGGGTAACCGGAATCCTGCACATGGATTTCGGGGAGTCGAATGCGGCCAAGTCGGGCTTTCGCATTGAGATTGGCTGCGATCTGATGGAATATTTCCTCAAGAGTGGAGGCAGTTGACGGCCGGAGGTGCGGCCAATACACTCGGTTGCTTGTAAGGATGACAAGATAACTATGGCGATTATTGTTCAGAAGTTCGGTGGCACGTCGGTGGCAAACGCGGAGAAGATTCGCCGCGCGGCCCAGCGAGTCATTGAGAGGAAACAGGCCGGCCACCAGGTGGTCGTCGTAGCCTCCGCCCGCGGGCACCAGACGGATGGGCTCGTACGGGACGCGCTCGAGCTCAACCCCAACCCCCCGAAGCGGGAAATGGACCAATTGCTGAGCACCGGCGAGCAGCAGACCGTCTCGCTGTTGGCGATGGCGCTCGACGCCATGGGCCATAAGGCGATCAGCTTCACCGGCACGCAGATTCGCATGCTGACCGATGGCGTCCACAGCAAGGCGCAGATCCTGAGCATCGACTCCGAATTCATCCGCCAGGAGTTGGATCGCGGGCGGGTCGTCACCGTCGCTGGCTTCCAGGGTGTCGATGAGCATGGGAACGTCACCACCCTCGGGCGCGGCGGCTCCGACACCAGCGCGGTGGCGCTCGCGGCGGCCCTGAAGGCCGAGGAGTGCGAGATCTTTACCGACGTGGACGGCGTGTATACGACGGACCCGAGGATCTTCAAGAGCGCCGTGATGCTGGAGGAAATCAGCTATGACGAGATGCTGGAGATGGCCAGCCTCGGGGCCGGCGTGATGCACATCCGTTCGATCGCGTGCGGCAAGCGGTATAATGTCAGAATCCACGTCAGAAACAGCGGAACCGATAATCCGGGAACGATCATAACTCACGAGGTGCCTCAGATGGAAGGTGTTCTTGTCTCCGGTGCGACGATACAAAAGGATATGGCGAAAATCGGCTTGGTCGGAATACCCAACGTTCCGGGCATGGCGGCGCGGGTGTTTGCCCGCCTTGCGGAAGCAAAGGTCGTCGTGCAGGATATCATTCAAACGGAAATCAGTCCGGAGAGGGCGAATCTGTCCTTCATGGTCGCCATACCGGATCTGAGCCCGGCCAAGGAAGTGGCCGAGCAATTCAAGACGGAGCTCAATTGTGACAGCATTTTCGTGCGAGACGACATCGCGCTGGTATCAGTGATCGGCGTCGGAATGCGATCCCAATACGGCGTGGCGGAAACGATGTTCAACGCACTGGCCAACGCGAAGGTTAACATCGACTCGATCACCACGAGTGAGATCCGGATCAGCTGTGCCGTCGGTCGCAATGATGTGGAACGGGCGCTCGAGGCGGTCTGTCTTGCGTTCGAACTGGACCGACCGGCGCGGCAGCGTACGGTCAAGACCTGATCGGGAACCCGGACGGTGGCCGGCCGACGGAGAAAGACCCACGCGATCAGCAGACGTACACGAGCCGTCCTGATTGGCTCTTGTCTGATCGGAGCGGCTTTCCTCATCCGGCTGGACCGGGATGTCGTCGCACCGCAATGGCTGGATACCCTCCCTCACGGCGCGCAAGCCGTCGGGGCAGACCTCGCCCGGTATCGGGGCAAGAGCTTCCCCGTCGTCAGGGTCGTCGATGGCGATACGCTTCACCTCGCGGCTCCGGACTCGACAGATCCGGTGACCAAAGTCAGGCTCCTGGGGATCGATGCTCCCGAGATGCCGACGCATGCGAAGGACCGCATGTTTTTCGCGGAGGAGGCGACCGCATTTGCTGAACGGCTGGTTTGCGGCAGGGAAGTGACAGTCTATCTCGACGATCGGTCTGAAAGTCGGGATCGCTACGGAAGACTGCTCGCCTATATCGAACTGCCCGATGGGAGGTTCCTCAACGAAGAGCTCCTGCTGGAGGGGTGCGCGTACGCCGACCTGCGATTCCGGCACAGCTACTATCAGAAATACCAGCAATTGGAGGCCAGTGCCCGGGCCCTCCGAGCAGGTCTGTGGGCGGATGTAAAGGCCGACCAACTGCCGCCGTGGCTCCAACGAATGCGACCCGACCTTCGGCTTGCCCGCTGATGCGCCCGGCGGCCTCCGCATCGATTCGGCCGAAGACCACATGCGGATAGCCCCACTTACAGGTTGTATTCCTTGATCTTGCGGTAGAGGGTCCGCTCGCCGATGCCGAGAATCTTGGCGGCCTTCTCGCGATTCCCTTGGGTCCTCGCCAGTGTATCGGCGATCGCCTTCTTCTCGAGTTCATTCAAAGACACGCCCGCCAGACTTGCCGGCGTCGCACTGTCGCCCGTCAGTTGCCGGCGTTGCGAAATCTCGGCAGGGACATCCCGGACATCGATCCTGTCACCATTGCACATAACGACCATCGTCCGGATGGCATTCCTAAGCTGGCGGATGTTGCCCGGCCATTCGTAGCCGACGAGCACGCTCATTGCGGCATCCGTGATGCCCGTGACGTCCAGGCCCGTCTCTCCGACCGCCTCCCGCAGGAAATGCTCCGCCAGGATCGGTATGTCCTCCGGCCTCTCCCGAAGTGCCGGCAGGACGATATTCACGCCCCGGATACGAAAGTAGAGGTCCTCGCGAAACTCATTCTCCTCGACACGTTTCGTCAGATTCTGATTGGTTGCGCTGATGATGCGGACCTCCACCACAGTGGCCTTGTTCGATCCGACCGGTACGACGACGCCATCCTCAATGACCCGCAGCAGCTTCGCCTGCATCGTCAACGGCATATCTCCGATCTCATCGAGGAAGAGCGTCCCTTTGTCCGCAACTTCAAAGAGCCCTTTGCGATCGGTGCTGGCGCCGGTAAAGGCCCCTTTCACGTGTCCGAACAGCTCGCTTTCCAGCAGCGTCTCGGTCAGCCCCGCGCAATTGACCGGTTTGAACGCCTTATCACGCCGTTGCGAGTTGCTGTGGATGGCCCGAGCGAGGAGCTCCTTGCCCGTGCCGGAAGGGCCCTCAATGAGCACGGAGATATTCGTCGGGGCCACCCGGCGAACGACTTCAAAGAGTCCCTGCATGGCGGCACTGGTCCCCTTGATGCCCTCGAAGACAAACGAATCCTGCTCTTCCTCCACTTCGCCTTGCCGGCCGTGGGCGGCCGCGGCCTTTCGAGCCGCCTGCTCCACGAGCGTTCGGAGTTGATCGACGTCGAGCGGCTTAACGAGATAGTCAAACGCCCCCTGCCGGATGGCCTCCTTGCAGTTCTCAATCGTGGCGTAGGCCGTGATCAGGATCACCTCGGTGGCATCGCTGTTCTGCCGGGCCCTGCGAAGGACATCCAGCCCATCCACCTGTCCGTCCAGCTTCAGATCCGTGACCACAACATCAATCCGCTGATTCTGCAACACCTCGATCGCGTGCTCGCCCGTGTAGACGGCAAGTGCCTTGACGGGTAGCCTCCCGAGGGCCTCTACGATCCCGTCAGCATGGTCCCGCTCATCATCCACAACCAGAACGACCGGCTGTTGCTCTGTTCTACGGCTACTCAAGATTTCACCTGTCAACCGCCTTCAAGATCATGCTCTCGCGTCCGAATTGCAGCGCCGGCTGCGCAAACATACGCGGCGGCACGCAACCGGCACCCCCTCTTCCACCCGAGAATTGACGCACGCCGGATTGTACGAGAAATCCGCGCATTCATCAAGAGATGCCCGAGGATTGGCTCCCTGCATATCCCGACCAGCCGCCTGCGAGCCATATCCAATCCCCAATCGGCTATGAACCGGCTGCAAAAGCCCCCCACCCTTGCATGACCAGGATAATCCGTTCGTAGCACGAGCACGCGGCTACGATGATCGACGCACCCACGAGGACGAGTGCCAGCCCCAGAGCCATGAACACGGCCACAGTGGTAACGCGATGCAGAAGTGACAGCCAAGCGGGTATGTCGCCCCTGATGGCAAACGAATTGCCCGCCATACCGGAGCAGTCTTTTCGCCGAAAGATACGCGCGCAACATTGATGGATGCAGGCAGACACCATTGCCGTCAACACCGTCATCAGCCTTGATCCTCCTTGCCTATATTTCCTTCCTTACAGATGCCCCACACGTACCAGTCTCGGCATATTGTCATCTGATTGTGGCGCATGTCAAGACAGGAAATTCTTAATTCTCACCCTTTGCTGGGCACCGATTAGAAGAGGTTGCTGCTGTGCGAATCCCGCCGAAATGGGTGCTCCAACACATTTGTCATATGCCCGGCGGCTGAACCTCGCAGGTTGCCTCTGGTTTTCCGGACCCGAAAAATCCATCACCAAATTCCCATTGGGGATTCCCTATACTTGCAGAAAGGTGGCAAACCTGTATAATAGAACAAAGTCAAGCCCCTGGGCGACCGTTCGCTATCTCTTCCATTTCTCAAGTCCGGGGGCTTCTTTCTTATAAACTATTCATTCGCAAGGATTTACAGTCCGCCCTGCCCCCTGCGAATGCCCAATCTCAGATGCATGTCGGCCGAGACGGCCAGCCTCTTCACCGGATGTTTACCGTGCAACTGTGACTTTGCAATACGGGAAAATACGTATTTTTTTAGATTTTTGACCCCAAAAACGAGGTTAAACAGCGGCACTGCCTGATCGGGCGCACAGATCCAGCGCCACAACCTCATGGTCGAGAAGGGACGGTACAGAGAGCGAAACGAACCGACCGTCGATTTCGCAGTCCGCGACCGTATCACTGACCAGAAGACGCGCCTTTTCTACGCCTGCATCCTCCGGTAGTCGAATCCGAACCCTCTGCTCACCTGCTGGAATCAACTCGCGGAACGGACCTTTCATCATCATCGGATTGGTCAGGTTGACCAGGTGAACCGTCATGGACTGCTTCTGCCGCCAGACGGTAACATCGAGGACTCCCCGGCCCGTCACCTGAACGAGCGGCTCCTCATTAACCGCCCAGCGGATGATATTGCGCAGAAGCCGGCCGTGATCGGCATTCATGACTTGCCAGAACGTACGGTCGATATCCCAGGGAACGTAGGCGATCCGGCTGTCGCCCGTCTGATGGAGGTACAGTTCTCGCGTATTCGTTTCCGGCGTCCGCGGATACACATGTTCCATCGGCAGGTCCGGATAGCTGGGAATCAGCGTCACCGGCGAAGGACAGTCCGCTCGGGACTCGACCTCCAGCCGCCAGATGCCGTTGATGATCCGATACGCATCCTCCAGACCGTCCAGGATCGGGTGGAACCGCCCTGCTGAGTCGCTTCTGAGCCTCAGGTAGGAGTTCTTCATGGGACCTTCCACCCTGTTGCCGCAGGAGACTCCAATCAGATCCGCCAAGCCAAAATCCTTTCGCCGTTCTCCCTGTTCGTCATACAGCGATGTCTCAAACGTGGCCATCAGACTGCCGCCTCGTCGCACGAATTGCCTGAGCTGCTCGCACTGGGCCTCCGAAAGGGCAGCCACGTTCGGCAGAATCAGCAGCTTGAACGGCTTGAGATGATCGGCATCGAGCAATTGGTCGTTGACCATCTCGAACGGCACACGCGCCTCGATGAGGGCGTGGTACATCCCCAGTTCATGTCCGCCGCTTCGTTCCTGCCACCGCTGCCCTCCATAGTGCCGCTCCGTCTGCTCGGAGTAAACCATCGCCACCCGAGCCAGGGATGCGATATTCCTCAGGTACCGCTCGCAACGATGATGGCATTGATAGATCTCCTCAATGACTTTAAGCCACCGTTTGTCATAGATCACGCCACCGAATTTGACAAACCACGGCCGCATGTTATTCGCGATGCCTTCCGCCACCCAGACGCGGATCTCGGCCTCGCTCTGCACGGAATCCTTCCAGCGGTAGGCTTCCTCCAGCCCGATACTGAAGATGCCGCCGAGCGGCTTCATGCCCATCGTCGCGCGGAGTTCCTTGGCCCGTTTGCCATTCGACCACGGCGGAATCACGCCGCTTCGGCCCTGATGGTCCGTGAAGAAAATGTCGGATAGTCTGCCCGTCACGACGTTGTCCGGGAAGCCGTTTGGAATGTATCGTGCGGCGGGTCTGACCTCGCGGATGGTTCGGTCCCACAGGAACCACAGCTCCTTCAGTCGCTCCATTCGCCACTGAGAGTATTTGCGGTAGGTCGGGTCGTGACGGTCATTGGTGCGCGGCAAATCCAATCCGCAGAATGACTTGAAGTTCCGAACGCAATGCTGGCAATAGCACGTCCCGTGTCCGGCCCAGCGATTGGAGAAGATGCCGTCCACGCCGTACAATTCCGTGATTTCCCTGTGAACTTGTGTCATGAACTCGAAGTTGTACGGCCCGAGCGCACAGGTCACCCACAATTCCGGATTCGACCAATGGCGTCGCCGCCGCCCTCGGGCATCGACGGCAATCCAGTCGGGATGGGCCTGCTGGACGTTGTCCCAGGTGGCGTGCGGGTCCGTCCGAGCGATCACCGCCATATCCATCCTGCGGCAACCACGCACCAGATAGCCGAACGGGTCGGAATCGCCGAGCCAGGCGCTCCGGTGGTGAAGGGCAACCTTCGTCGGATAGTAGGCGACGGCGCCGCCGGCGCTCAGGCAGACACCGTCGGCGTGCACGCGTTTGAAGTACGCCAGCCAGAAATCCGGGTCGAACCGGCCCGGATCGTTCTCCACGAGGACCAACTGCGCCCAGCGCATCGGACGGTCGAACCACGCGTCTTCGTCCTTAGCAGCAGCTTGCCATGGCGCTCCCAGGATGGCTAATGCGCCGGCCGCCGCTGAGCTCTGCAGGAACTCTCTTCGTTTCATGTCACCTCCCTGATGCTGAGCGCCGCCGAAGGATCCGGCCACCGAGTGGAAAATGCCCGCCGCGACATAGGATAGCGCAAGCCCTGCACCGCGCTGCGGTCACGAAGGAAGCATCCGTAGAACCAGATCGTAGATGCCAAAACCGATACAGATCAAGCCAACAGCAAGGCAGACAAAGCCAAACAGATTGATCGCAGCGGCAATGAAGCCCGGCTCAAAGTAAGGCGAGGCAGCGAACCGTCTTTGGATCGCCAGTCCAATAGCGTAGGCAGGATAGGCGATTCCCAAAACGCCCAGGCCCGTCAGGAAACTCCTGAGAGCATCCTTGAACAGCGGTACGCCCGGCGCGGGCAAGACGACAACAACCACAAAGCATGTCACCGCCACGCCGAGGGCGGCTCCCATCGCAACCAGCACGCGTGTCCGAATAAACGGCTCCTGCTTCATTGCATCCGGCGGATCCGCACCTCCGTCTTGTCCGAGTTCTTGAGAAGTTCGACCAGCTCGTTCGGGTCTGTCCGGCCGTAATGGTATGGATACAGGATCTTGGGCTCGAACGTTTTCGCGGCGTCGGCGACCATTTCAGGCGTCATGGTGTACGGCAGATTCATCGGCAGAAAAGCGATATCGATCTTTTTCAACTGCTTCATCTCGGGGATGTTCTCGGTATCGCCCGCCACGTACACTCGAGTCTTATCGAAATTCACCACATAGCCGTTGCCGCGACCCTTCGGATGGAACGGCTGGCCGTTCGATCGCTTGTGCACGATATTGTAGGCGGGCACGGCCTCGATCTTGAACCCACGAACGGTCTGGACATCGCCGTTCTTCATCACGACGCCGCCGGGGACCTTCTCGGCGCACGCTTTGGTCAGCACGACCGTTGTCTGTTCCTTCTGCAACATGCCAAGGGCCTTGGGGTCGAGGTGATCCCCATGCTCGTGCGTGATCAGCACGAGGTCCGCCTTCGGCATCTTTGAATAATCCGCCTCCCGGCTCACCGGATCGACATGAATGACCCTATCCAGATAGTCGAACATGAGCGTCCCGTGCCCGATGAACGTGATTCGCAGGTCGCCGCTTTCCGTCTTGATGACATCGGTTTCGAATTGCTTCTCCGCGTCCGCCGGACGCGTCGGCGCTGCAGCGAGAAGGACAACCAGCAAACCTGCCACCGTCAATCCAGGGACTTTCCCGATACCGATCATAATCTGCCTCCTTTTCATGTCCGGAGCCGGCCTATGTGCCGACAACAGTGGCGGCAAGGCCAGCCAGCTCCTCTTCGTGACCGATTTCGCCCTCCCCTCCGCCGACGAGCCCCAGCCAGACCACGAACCGCCGCACATCATCAGCTATCATGTAGAGACACGGCACAATAATCAACGAGATAGTGGTGGCGAAGAGAATACCGTAGCCCAGCGAGATCGCCATGGGAATCATGAAACGCGCCTGACGCGAGGTCTCGAAGATCATCGGCGCCAAGCCGCCGAACGTGGTCAGCGTCGTTAGTAGGATCGGGCGGAAACGCCGCCTGCCTGCCTGCGTGATCGCCTCGTAGGCGGAAATCCCCTCCCGCTTCCGTCGATTGGAGAAATCGAGCAGGACCAGCGAATCGTTCACCACGACGCCGCAGAGTGCGACGATCCCCATCATGCTCATCAGACTCACGGCATAGCCCATGATGACGTGCCCCAGCACGGCACCGACGATCCCGAACGGAATGGCAATCATCACAATGATCGGCTGGTAGTAGCTGCGGAACGGAATAGCCAGCATGGCATAGATGGCGAAAAGCGCCAACAGCAGACCGCTGAAGAGTTTCGCCGTGCTCTCCATCATATCCTGCTGCCGTCCTTCCCACGCATAGGACAGCCCGGGGAAATCCCTCAACAATTGTGGCAGGATCTCCGCTTCGAGCGTCGCCTGCACCTGGCTGGTCTGCGAGATCGGCTCGACGTTCGCCGTCACGGTCACGGTCCGCCGGCCGTTTCGACGGTTGATCACCGTATACGAGCGGCCGCGCTCGACCCTGGCGATCTGGGCCAGGGGCACATCCGTGCCGAGCGGTGTGCGAACGAGCAGATGCTCCAGGTCGTACTGGCGAACGCGCTGCTCGCGGGGCAGACGCACCTTGACCCGGACCTCATTGCGCCCGCGCTGCTGGCGTGCGGCCTCGGCCCCATAGAAAGCATTTCGCAGTTGCCGGGCCAGCGTCTGCTGCGTGAGGCCCAGGCTATGCCCCTCCTCGGTCAGACTGAAATCCAACTGGCGCTTGCCGGGAGTATATCCGTCGTCGATATCCCGGACATTCGAGAAATCGGCCAGGGAAGCGGCAAGGGCCTCGCCGGCGCGCTCGAGCACATCGATTCTACGGTGGCTCAACTCGATCGTCAGGGCGGCGCCGCGACCGGGGCCGCCTCGGTCGGCCTCGAATCGCAGGCTCTCAAGACCCGGGATCGGGCCGACCCGCTGCCGCCACTGGTTCGTCATCTCCGTCGTACTGATCGGGCGGATATCAGGGTCGGTCAGATAGACCCTGATCTGGACCACGTTCTCTTGAATCACCGCAAAGATGCCCTCGACCAGTTGCTCACCTCCGTTGGGTTGGGCTGTCCGCTCGGCGGCCTCGCGCAACCGGGCGGCCACCTGCTCGACTTTGGACAGCGGCGAGCCGTAGGGCAGGGTGGCCGTCACAACCGACGTATCCGACTCCACTCGCGGCATCAGGATGACGCCGATGCGACCGCTCTTGATGTAGCCGAGGATGAAGATCAACACGGCCAGGGCAAGCGCAATCGTGACGATCCGAAAGCGGATGCACCACTTCAAGACTGGCATGTAGACCTTGCTGATGAACCAGTCCAGACCCGTAGCGAAGAGATGTTGCAGCGCACCGAGCAACCCGACGCGCGCCGCCGGCCGGCCGTGGGCCAGGTGACACGGCAAAATGAGCAGGGCCTCCACCCACGAGATGGCAAAAACCGTGATCACGACGAAAGGAATCACCCGCCAGATCTTGCCCATGACCCCCGGCACAAAGCACAGCGGCACAAAGGCAATGATGTTCGTGATGATACTGAACGTCACGGGCAGCAGCACCTCGCGGGCCCCGTGGATCGCCGCGTCCACGAAGGCCATCCCACCCTGACGACGCTCGTAGATGTTCTCGCCGACGACGATGGCATCATCGACCACGATCCCCAGCGCGATGATGAACGCGAACATGGAGATCATGTTGATCGTGACGTCCAGCATCGGCAGAAACAGAAAACAACCGACAAACGAAATCGGAATCCCCATGAGGACCCAGAAGGCCAGCCGAAACTCCATGAAGAATCCGAGCAGCAGGATGACCAGCGTCAGCCCGTAGAAAGCGTTCTTGAGCAACAGTTCCAGCCGCTGGCGGTAGATGTCCGACCTGTCGTTGTTGATCACCCAATGGATACCGGGCGGCAGCTCGCGCTCGATCCGCTCCATGGCCGCGCTCACGGCCTTGGAGACGCCAATCGGGGTCTGTGAGCCCACGCGGTAGACCTCGAGACCGATGGCCGGCTTGCCGTTGTAGGTCGCGTACTCGTCCACCTCCTCGAAGGTGTCTCTGAGCTGGGCCACGTCACTCAGGAACAGCACGGACCCGTCAGCCGTCGTGATCAGCGGGATCGTCGCAAACTCCCGGGCCCAGTCGCGGCGCTCGTTGACGCGAAGGAGGATATCGCCGGCCTGCGTCTCCAGCCGACCGCCGGGGATCTCGACCGATGTCTGCCGGATGCGCTGCGCGACCTGATCGAGCGTCAGGTTGTACGCGCGAAGCACATCCTGGTCGATCTCGACGGCTACTTCATACCGCCGCGCGCCCTCCAGGTCCACCTGGGTGATCGCCGGGTCCTGCAGCAGTCGGTCCCGCACCTGCTCGGCCAGCTCGCGCAGCACCCATTCGCTCGCGTCGCCGTAGATCTGCATATCGAGCACTTCCCGGCGAATGATGATCAGGCTTGCTTCCGGCCTTTCCGCATCCTCCGGGAACGTAATGATGCGATCCACTTCCTGCCGGATGTCCTGGTACACACGCTGGTCGTCAGCCCCCTCCTCCAGCTCGATCCGGACCATGCCCATGCCTTCGGCCGCCGTGGCCGTGACTTCCTTGATTCCGTCCAAGCCCCGGACGCCCTCTTCGATGGCCAGAACGATCCCCTGCTCGACTTCCTCGGGGCTGGAACCCGGGTACACGACCCGGACCGTCACCATGTCCAGATCGAACTCCGGAAAGACCTCCTGCTTGATGCGGAGCGCCACGATGAACCCACCTACCAGGAAGATGAACATCAGCAGATTGGGCGTAATCCGGTTGCGCGTCATCCAGGCGATGGGGCCGTGATACAGCGAGCTGTCGGTTTGCCGACTCTCGGATGTCATCGGTCTTCCTCCTCGCCGGGCGTACTGCGGGCCTGCTGTTCGGCCCCCTCCACGTCCGCCGCCCGCAAAGGCATGCCGGCCACCGGCGCGGCAATGTCCGTCACAACGAGTCTCTCATTTTCGGCCAAGCCGTCGCGGACGTAGACATGGCCGGGCTCGCTAAAAACGATCTCCACGGGCCGGATCTCAAGCTGGCCGGCCTCGTTCATGATCCATACGGTATCGCCATCACGATAGTAAGGCCACGCAATGGGAAACACGGATTCGAGCGTTCGACCCTGAATCTCGGCGGAGACAAACGAGCCGATCAGGATTTGCGGTTGGTCGCGGTTCTCCAGGGTCAAACAGAACGGATCATCGACGTTCACCAGCAGTCGCGTCAACAGGCCCTGCGGCTCCAATTCCCCCGCAAGACACAGCACGCGCCCCGCTCGAAATCGGTCCCGACCCCAGGCAAGGGGGTCATAGATCTTCACTTCGGATCCCCGGTCGCCATTGCTGCGCGGGATCGAAATCCATTTGAGCTTGCCGAGCGGCACCTTCAATTCGATCCAGACCTGGTCCGTTCCGACCAGTGTCACGAGATTGGAGTTGAGTGAGACCGTGGCCCCGAGGTCCACGGACTTCTCCTGGACGATGGCGTTGAACGGCACGGTGATAGTACAGCGCGACAGGTCCAGGCGGGCTTTCTCCAGGGCCGCCTGGGCCGACCGATAAGCGGCCTCGGCCGAGGCGAGTTGCGGCGCCCGCAGGACCAGTTCCCGGTCCTCTTCGCCGACCACCTCGCCGAGCAGTTCGTACTCCCGCCGGGC
>CBFDDG010000039.1:0-17129 GCA_965603505.1 uncultured Phycisphaerae bacterium
GCCAGCACGGCCTCCGCAATGTGCAGGTCCAGGAAGACGAACGTATTGAGCAGGCCGCGTACGATGCCGTGCAGGCCCGCCCATTCCAGCCAGGCACACAATGAGGGAATACGAGCATCCGTCGTGACCCTGCGGAAATGCTCTCTTAACACGCCCAACTGCATCTCGGTCGGCAGGTCCTCGACAGCATGCTGCGCAATGGTCAGCAAGCACGTCAGCGTGGATCTCAGATTCGTCCAGGGCGATACGGCGCTGTTGAGCCGACGAAGCGTTCGGCTGAGCAGGAGCAGGATGAGACTGTTGACGGCGAGTAGCCCGATGATGGCCCGGGCCCACTCGTACTGTCCTCCGGCCGTCCGCAGAACGGCGTAGACGAAGAGCAGTCCGCTGAACACGGACCATATCCGGATGCCTCGGGATACGGCCGAGCGCGGCGGGCGTTCCACGGTACGGAGAAGCCGGACAAGTCCGTCCAGGTGCTTGGAGCGGCCGCGAAGCAGGGCGATCTCGGCCATCATGGCGAGGCGCTGCTCGTTATGACTGTCGAGCCAGCGAACGGCGCGTTGACGCGGCTGGATATGCTCGCGCGACAGGCAGGGCGAATCCAGCAGATCGCGCAGTCGCCGCTCGCCGAGATCGGTGGACGCGCGGTTGAGCAGGCCGAAGATGCCCACGGGCGGGCCGTAGAGATCGAGGTCGTCGCGCTCCTGATCGGTAAGCGACCAGGCGGGGCCGGAGTCGAGGATCTCCGGCAGAACCATGGACGTATCCGGCGGGTCAAGGGGACGTCGCCAGGCGCGAGTTGGCCGATCATGCGTCGTGCAGGCGTGCAACGACTCCTCGACGATGACGAGAACGCGTTCAGCGAACGCACGCCGGTCCTCCCATTTCAGGTGCCGCAGCACGGCCGCGACGAAGACCGCCATGCCCACCGCCCCGACCGATGCCGCCGGCGCTATGTTGTGTCGCAACAGAATGATCGCAAGGATGCCCACCGCGAAGGCGAGCAGCCTGATCCGCGACCAATGGATCTCAAGGCGGCCGTACCGCAGGTGCTCGCCTCGCAGCTTGTCCCCGTGGGCGGTCAGCCACTCGCGGCAAGAGGGCCTCTCGGGAGACCTTTGCCCCACATCATTCTTGTCGTTCCGGGAGTTCATTTGCAGAAAGGGCCCTCCAAAGTCGCCATCGCGGCAGGAGGCCGGCCGTCTGCCCTGGGATTTGACCGCAGGGCCGGGCAGGCCAAGGCGAGGCACGCGCCCGCGACATGGGTTTTCGGGTGCTTCAACAGGTCATCTCCCGACCCTCGCGTTTTCCCGAGCCCGGCCATTCAATGGCCGTCAGCACGCATGGAGTGTACACACAGCCGGACGGCGTGTCCATCTTGTGCTGTCGTCGGTCCACGCCGGGGATCGTGAACGGCCGAACGCCCATTCCGGTGTCGGCCCATGCAGAGGCAAGCGGGCGATACTGCAACGAAGCCGGGCCGTAACGGATGGGGCCTACTGTGCGATCTTTCCTCCTCATCCGCAGGTGGGGAGATTCGTCTGCAGCGCGGAGATCACGAGCCTGTTGCAGGCAGGCGCCTTCAACGGTCGTTTCAGTCCGCCAGTTGTGTGGGGCCGTGCCTTGACGGTCGCTGATTCACGTCGAACAAGGAGGACAAGATGGCCCTGTTCACCGGCTCGATTCTGAAGTGGGTCGGTTTGGGCGCGGGCCTTGGGTCCCATCGTCCGGAGCCGATGATGTAGCCCTCGTCGGCCGCGATGGTGATTTGCGTCCCTTCCGGCAATCGAGGGTCCAGCAGTTGCTCGAACTCGGGATCGTTGACGACGATTCCGATGAAGTGGTGCGTGAACTTCAGGCCGGCGACGGGGTCGCCCGTATTGGGATCTGTTCCGGAGTACGAAGTAACGTCCACTTCGACGGGAAACCAGACGCCGGGATCGACATTGGCGAACTTGAAGACCTCCCGGCTGCGCAGCTCGCTTGCCCGGTAGTGTTCATGGTGGACGGGGATGTAGGCCCGCCCCGGATCGAGCACCGCGGCAAACGTCTCTCCGGATGGAAAATCGATCGTAACGTGGCAGTATCCGGTCCGGGCCTCCTCCACGTCGATCTTCCTTCCCTCCGTCATGGCCTGGGTGAGCAGATCGGCCAGTCCGTGTCCTGTATAGAGCCACGGCGCCTTTCGCCTCTCGGCACCATGATGGATCACGCGCGAGACACGGACGGTGTGGGCCACCATGCCGTTCGGCTGAACCCGCTGGCGGTGCTCGATGGCTTTTTGGCCGTCCCATATGTAGGTATCGGTCGTTCGATCCGACCAGGTCCTTACGAAGCCCCGGTCCTTGGAGTCGTAAGCGAGTTCCATGCTGCACCGGCTCGGGGTGCTCTCAGGCGGGTTGTTCGTGACCTGTATGCATTGGTAATTCCAGATCCGTGTGAGCCGGCTGTGGATGGAATCGACGATCAGCCGGGCCTGCTCGGTCGTGCCTCCCGACCCGGGCGCCGCCACCGCCTGGCAGCAGAGGCCCGCGCCAAAGACGACCATCAGAATGATCTGTCCGATAAGAGAACGCATTTGAACCTCCTCCTCAAAAGGCAATTCTGCGCCTCCACCAAGATTGGTATTATACCATGGCCAAGGCCCAAAGTCAACCCTTATGCGGCGGATATTGGCTGCGTCCGGGGATTGGGAAATGCGGCGTGCCGGTCATTCAATAGTGATCTGGGCTCTGCCTTCGAGGCGACCGGCAAACGGCCCGGTATCCTGCGTTGACGGCCGTATATCGACTTGGCTTCGTACTCTGTTCTCGCCGCGAGAACCCGCACCGCCCGTCGTGGCCGTGTTCTATAGCGGCTGAGGAAGGACCTCACCGCAGGCGTATGGGAGCATGCGATATCGTGGAGCGGGTCGTCAGGCTGCTTCTTGTGATCGTGCCGCGCACCGTCGGAGAGTTGACATTCCTCGCCGCGGCTGTATATTCTGTCGTGTCCTTGTGCGTGGCGGTTGGTGCATGAGGCCTTGGGCTCCGCGAGATCGCATGTCGCTCGCGATGCTCGACGATATCGGAACCACAGAGTATGGTGCGTTGCCCGTAAGTACTGGGAGATCGGCCATTTAGACGACCACACGGGCCGAGGCGATCGGGTGGGAAAGGAAGGTAAAGGTTTGATCACGTCAGGGAGGATAGATTGTTCATGAGTTCTGTTGACGGCATCAAGGGGGGCAGGAAGTCAGAAGGCCAGGAGCCTCTGTCCATGGCGGACCGCGATCGGCTGCTCGAGTTGGCGGATGCGGGAATCTCGGACTATCTGACACACGCACTCGAAGAGGGTGATATCGATCTCCAGTTGTTTGAGGAGGCGAAGAGCCAGACGTATGCGAATCTCAAGGACTGGCTGCTGGATCGGAAGATCGATAAGGTCTGTGGGGAATTCAAGGCGGGCGTCCGCCGCGCGATCGAGTCCGCTCACAAGGACTTCCGAAGAAACGGGGACCGTTCAGGTTGGGAGCGAATCGTCAATGCCTATCGACAGCAGGTACGTTTCGGCACGGGCGGGATCCGAGGCCTGATGGCGTTCGATCGCCGGTCCATCGTCCGACTGAAGACGAAAGGGATCGATGCGCCGATCCTGAAGGGGCCGAACACCATCAACGACCTGGTCTTCCTGCTGACCTCCGCCGGCGTTGCCAAATACGGGCGCGATCGGACCCCACGGTTTCGCAAGGCAGTGATCGGCTATGACAGTCGCGTCGGTGGCCAGAGCCTGGCCCGGTTGATCGCCCGGCTGTTTCTCAAGGAGGGCTACACGGTGTACCTCTTCGATGAGCCCTGTCCGTACCCGGAGGTCACCTTCGCCGTTCCCTATGCCGAGATCAAGGCCGATGTCGGCATCCTGATTTCCGCCAGCCACAACGATTACCGCTACAACGGCTACAAACTCTCCTGCGGGAATGGCTCGCAGTTCGATCCCGAAGAGCGGGACGACATGTACGACAGGTATATCAAGGACGCCAAGCCGGAGGATATACGGCTCTATGAATCGCTCGAGCAGGCCCCGCCGAGCAAGCTGCGATTTCTCGGCGGCGATGGTCCGATCAAGGGCGCCGACTACGCGGGCCGAAAACATCAGTTGATGGACATCCATGCGGCGCATCGCGAGCACGTCAGGAGTTTCTTCCTGACCCCCGATCTTGCGGCACGTCAGAGGCGGTCGCGCAATCCGTTGCGGATTGGCTATTGTGCCTTTCATGGAGCCGGTCGCAAAGCCGTCCCGAGGTTGCTGAGGGAAGTCGGCTTCACCGACATCAAGATCATCCGATACAGGGGACTGAACGTGCTGAACGGCCTGTTTCCCTTTTTCAACTTCAAAGCCGGGCAGGAGCAGCAGCCGGACCCCGGGGACCCCCGTGCGGCGGAGATCATGGTGGAAGCGTTCAAGCATGACCATCCGCGCCAGTTCCCGCGCACCGACATTATCATCGGCACGGATCCCGACGCCGACCGCTGCGGGGTCGTGGTCAAGGTGCCCGATGACCAACGCAAGCTCTATCCGAAGCGGTACAGAATCGAGAAGAGCAAGAAGTCCGACCGGTTCGGATTTGCCGTCCCCATTCCAAAGGAGAAGCAGTCTCGTTATCCGCTCAACGACCATGTGCTCCTTCCGGCGGACGATGCCTGGGCACTGCTGCTGTGGTATCGTCTGATGCGGGAGGCCGAGAAGCGGCAGGGCGACAGGCCGCAGGAGGATGAGGCGGCCCTGAAAGAGGCCAATAATGAGAAGTTCGTCACGCTTTCTCATACGACGTCGGATTCCATTACGCGTCTGGCCCGCAAGAACGGCATCGGGGTCGTGCGAACGTGGGTGGGCTTTGCCGCGCTGGCGGCGGCCACCCGTGACATCTGGGAGGGCAAGATCGATGAGATGACGCGGCTTGTGGACGGCCGGAGCACAGACCCGTCAAACGAATACGCAAGAAAGCAACTGTGCCACCCGTTCGTCTGTGATTGCGAGGGCATCGATGCCGGCCGGTCCATCAACATCGCGGCCATGGAGCAGAGCAACGGCTTCTCTATCCTCGGCGGCCCGCCGCCCGATGGCAGATCGCTCGGCCGGGACGGGCACGTTCGGGACAAGGATGGTACGTTTGCGGCTCTGCTGCTGGCGGAGGTGGCCGCCTGGGCCAAAGAGCAGAAGACCACGCTGTATCGGTTGATTGACGAGAAGATCTACATGGACCCGGACATCGGGCTGTTTGTGAACCTGTACGAGCCCGATCCACTGGACGGGGAATACCCCGGAATCGAGGGCGACCGGCGGAAGAAAGCCATCCTTCGACGGGCGCTTGGCTATTTTCAGCTTGCCCTGAGCGGCGATCTGAAGATCGGCGGAGTACCCGTCACGTCGGCCACCGTCTACCGAACGGGAAAATACGACGCGATTTATCCGCCGACGTACGAGTTTCAGTTCCCTGATGAAGGGATCCGGTTCTTTTTTGACGAAAAGAAGATCCAGCATCTGACCGTCAGACCGTCGGGTACCGGAAACGCGTTGCGTTTCCACATCCAGCTCCACGCGGGTCCGATTGCGAACCGCAAGGCGCTGATCCGGAAGAAAGTGCAACTCCACAAAAAGGGCAGAGCCATCATGGACGGGATAAGAACGCTACTGAACGCCCCAAGAACCTGACAATAACGTTTAGGGAGGGAGCACAGATGGAGGTCACGTGGAAGTCATTTCGCGGATTAACATGCGAAGTGCAACACGGCCGTTCGCGATGGTCACGAGGCATCCGGTAGCACAAAGGCATTGGAGATACTGGGGACGCTGTCCCCAGACCCCTGGGATTTTGCGCTTTGCGCCAGAGACAGGATAGAGGGTAAGGCGACGTGGGATAGTCACAACGTCGCCCCTGCCCCTGGATCGCGATCTTTGCTTTGTTGGCTCATTGGGGGGCGGGCTTCCTGGCTTACTTCTTTGCCCGCGCCCAATACGGTGAGAAGCTTGCTATTCAGGGGAAATCCGGCAGCATTGATGTACGCGCCCTGTACGCGCCCCGCGCCGGAAGGCATCTCAAGCTGAACTGGGAAAGCGTCGCCGCAGGCGTGGAGTCTCTGGTGACCCAGATGGACGAATTGAAGGGAGGCGGGGTCGACTTTTGTATTGGAGTAAACAATGCGGGAAGCGCCGTCGCTTCTTTGCTCGCCGGTTTTCTTGGGCGACAGAATCCTTTGCCTGTGTATGTGGTGATTACCAAGGGCAGAGATCGCAACATGGATGGTCTGGCGCACTGCCTCCCAGAGAAGGAGCACGCGACCATCCTTGTTGTCGATATGATGACGAGAAGCGGGCGGAACGTGAAAGCGATTGTTGAGTTGTTGAAGAAGAAGTATGGAAATGACGCGAGGATTCTGGTCGCCACTGTGACGATCATGAAGAGAGGTTGCCAATTGCACGATATATGGGAGATACGCAAGGGCAGGAAGCTGGGTGGTTACTGTGAGCAGGAGGATAGCTACTTGCCCGACTATGTCGCTTTCTTGTCGCAATCGCCCGTGAGGTTTCCTGGATTGGGCCAATGAGGTCAACTCCGGCACCGGTTTCCTCCCTACGATCCGATGTGATGCACAAAAGCTGGAAGACGGTAGAAAATGTGTGTGGACCACTTTACATCAGAAGCTGAAGAAATCGTCCTTGCTGCCGGGCGTATGGCGAAAGAGCACGTCTTTTCGGCCGATGTCGAGGAGATCAAGCCGTTCGGAGGTATTGTCACGCGTGCCGACAAGGAAATCGAGGCATTCGTGATCGATTCGCTCAAGCGTCGTTTTCCGGGCCATGGCTTCGATTCGGAGGAAAGGGGCAAGGAGAATGCGGGGGCAGAATACGTTTGGGTCCTCGACCCGATCGACGGCACGAGGTACTATGCCGGCGGCGTCCCTCTGTACGCGATCTCGCTGGCGCTGGCGCATAAGCAGGCGCGCAAACGGAAGTTGATACTTGGGATCGTTCACGCTCCAGAGTTAGGCCAGACGTATTGTGCCGTGTCCGGCCGGGGTGGCCCGCTGGCGTCTGGGGCTTGTCCGGCCGAAGTGGCTGGGATGGATGAAGTCGCTCCTTCGCCGGCGCACGCTATTGTTCTTTCCATCCGCGCGTTGACAGGCGGAGGGTTCACGCTATGATGGAGCGGCAGGGTGCTGAGTGAGAGCACTTGGCGTCCGGATCCTCGACTATGCGCAAGGTACAGGCATATGGATCAGAGTATTTTCGGCGATTTTGAGATCATTGGGACGTATCCCGACCAGGTTGGCGAGGAAGATGCGTGGAAGATCGGGTGTGCCACGGCGCGGTTTCTGCCGTCTTTGGTGAAAGGGTACGATCGCGGGCAGGCGCTGGCGCAGTCGCTGTTGATCGGTCGGGACATGAGGACGCACAGCGAGCCGTTGGCGCAGGCCCTGATCGAGGGGATTCGCTCGGCCGGCGTCGCCGTGATCGACCTCGGGATGACCGACACGCCGCAGATGTACTTTGCCATCAATCATCTCGGGACGTGCGGCGGCATCCAGGTGACGGCCTCCGCCAATCCGATCAAGTACAATGGCTTCAAGATCTTCGGCAGGGGGGCGATCCCGATCGGAGTCGATACCGGCCTCAAGGAGATCAAGCATCTGGCGACCGCGCTGCTGCACACGAAAGGCCACGCGACGGGCTCCTTCAAGGAGCGCGACCTTTGGCCCGAATACAGGAAGCACGTCGTGCAGTTCTTCCGGCCGAATCTCAAGAAGATGAAGGTGGCCGTCGACGCCTCGAACGGCATGGTGGCCACAGCGATTCCGATCCTGTTCGAGGAGGTGCCCCTCGATATTGTCCCGATCAACTTCGAGCACGCAGGGAAGTTCAAGCACGGTCCGGACCCGCTGAAGGAAAAGAACCTCGCTCAGGTCCGGTCGGCGGCCAAGAAGGAGAAGTGTGATTTTGGGGTTTGCTTCGATGGGGACGCCGACCGAATGATGATCGTCGATGAGACCGGAACGACGGTCGGGTGCGATCTGGTCACGGCGCTGCTTGTGCCGTACTTTCTGGAGAAAAAGCCGAAATCCCCCATCGTGTATGACTTGCGGAGCAGCCGGGTCGTGATGGAGGAGATCATCAAGTACGGCGGGACGCCGCGACGGGAACGAGTCGGGCACACCTATATGAAGAAGGCCATGCGTGATACACACGCGATCTTCGGCGGCGATTTGTCCGGCCGTTTCTACTACGAAGAGAACTTCTATGCCGACTCGGCCATGATCACGCTGGTGCGCATGCTCAACGCGGTCGGCGAACAGGATCAGACGTTGAGCGAATTGATTGGCCCGCTCCGAAGATACCACAACAGCGGCGAAGTCCGTTTCAAGGTGGCCGCCAAAGAGGCGAAGATGGAGGAGCTGACCCGACGCTACAGTCAGGGCCAGGCGGATTCCCTGGACGGCGTCACCGTCGGGTTCAAGGAATGGTGGTTCAATTGCCGCCCGAGCGATACCGAGATGCTGCTGTCTCTGCACGTCGAGGCCAGGACGAAGGAGCTTCTGGATGAAAAGCTCGGTGAGATTACCGAACAGCTCGGCACGTCGGCAGAGGCGCAGTAGATGGAAGTGCACACGAAGATCTATACGACGGCCAACGGGCCGGTCGAGGGGATTCAGACCCGGTGGCCGGGATTCAGCATTCTCGTCGTCACGGGATCGAAGGGTTTCCTGGCGTGTCCCGCGATCGACGTGGAGGCGTGCGAGCGGTACGGTGCGGCCGCCGCCCTGGTCGAGAGCACGCCGGAGAATCCTATCGGGACGCTGGAGCGATTCCCGAATCGCAAAGTCACAAAGGTGAATGAAAAGGCCAAAGCTCTGGGCATCTGCGAAGGCATGGAGGCCTCCAAAGCATTTGCGCTGATCGCCTGAGGCGTCAGAAGCCCGCCGCGCGAACAAGGAGGGGAGCGTGCCAGCGGGCGCGGGGCTGCGTTCCGCCTCGAAAACAGGCTTTGGCCTTTTCTTTCTGACAAGTGGTGCGAAGAACGAGGAGTTACTTATGAAGCAGGATTGCCTTTCCCGCCGACGTTTTGTCACTGTCTCGGGCGCTGCGCTCGGGGCCGCTTTCCTGGCGAGCCGTGGGGCCCAAGCGAATGCGGGTTCCGAACCCGGGCGTGCGAGACCGTTCCGGTACTGTCTGAACACGAGCACGATTCGCGGTCAGGAGCTCGGTCTGGAAAAGGAGATCGATATCGCCGCACAGGCGGGGTATGACGCCATCGAGCCGTGGGTCCGGGCGGTCCAGGAGTACGTGGAGGCCGGCGGCAAGCTGGGCGACATCCGTAAGCGAATCGAAGACCACGGCCTGACCGTCGAGGGTGCGATCTCGTTCGCGCGCTGGATCGTGGACGACGAGACGGTGCGAGCGAAGGCCGTCGAGCAGGTCAAACGCGAGATGGACCTCCTGGCCCAGATCGGCGGCAAGCGCATCGCGGCCCCGCCGGCAGGCGCCACGAACGAGGCCGGCCTGGATCTCCTGAAGGCGGCCGAGCGGTATCGGGCCCTTCTGGAACTCGGCGATACGACGGGGGTAGTGCCGGCCCTCGAGCTCTGGGGGCCCTCGAAGAACGTGCATCGTGTCGGCGAGGCCATGTTCGTGGTGATTGAGAGCGGCCATCCGAAAGCGTGCTTTCTGGGAGACGTGTACCACATCTATAAGGGCGGGTCGGACTTCAACGGGCTGAAAATGATCAGCGCCGGGGCCCTGCCCGTGATGCATATGAACGATTATCCGGCCGATCCGCCAAGGGAGAAGATCGGCGACCGCGACCGCGTCATGCCGGGTGACGGGATCGCTCCGTTGAACCAGATCCTTCGCGATCTGTACGAGAATCACAGCCGGGCAGTCCTGTCTCTTGAGCTGTTCAACCCGACGTACTGGCAGAAGAACGCGTTGGAAGTGGCCAAGATGGGCTTGGCCAAGATGAAGGCCGCCGTGGAGACGGCGCTTGGCTGAAGGGCGGATGTCCGGGCGAAGGACGCGCTGTCGGCCTGTCTGCGAGCAGAGGCAAATGAAGGGAGAGATCATGATGATCCATGCGTGTTTCATGGCGGTCCTCGTGGGTGCGTCTATCGGCGGGGCGGCTGCGCCGACTCCGTCCGACCCGGGCCTGCTCATCACAACGGACGAGGCCCTTGCGGATGTGGAGTTGCTGTGTGTTGTTCTGGCGACGCAACAGATGCCCCAGGTGGAGCAGGTGATCGATGCGAACGGCCTGAAGTCGCGGATCGAGGCCAGACTGGACGGGGCTGACATCAAGCATATCGAACATGGCGCAGGGCCCGGTGCAAGGCTGGTTGTGCACATTGAGGGCGTGGCCGTACCGGGGAGTGACAAGTACGTCTATCGGGTGCAGACCTCGCTGAACCGGCAGGTATTGCTCACAGGCCGGCCGGACCCGCAGATTCAAGCCGAAGTTTGGCAGACCCGGCCGGAAATGCAAGTGGTCGCCAAGGCCGAGGCGGCAGAGGCCATGACCACGGCGGCCCTTACCCAGGCAGAGGCGTTCATCGCCGCTCGTAAGACCGCTCGCGCCTCGCTGGCAAAGACAGGATCGACGGCGCAGAAATCGTCCAGCCCGGTCCCGGCCGGTTCGCAGGATCCACAGGCCGCCTCGAAGTATCCGTTTGTCGCATCGAGAAGCAGCTCGGTCTTTCATCGGTCCGACTGTCGCTGGGCGCAGAATATCGCCGACAATAACCTTGTCGGTTACCGAACTCGGGAAGAGGCCTTGCAGGCCGGCAAGCGACCCTGCAAGACCTGCAAGCCATGACCGGCGATCTGTCGAACGAAAGGATGACGACGTGACCAATCGAGTGCGTGTGCTCGCGGCCCTTGCTCACCGGCGGCCCGACAAGGTGCCCTACGATATTCGGTTCACACAGCCGGCCCACGCCACGATGGTTGAGTACTACGGCGATTCGGATTTTGAGTCGAAGCTGGGCAACTGCTTCACGTGGCTGCGTCCGCATCTGCCCGACGCTCGGTTCGTCGAGGTCGCGCCGAACGTCTGGGCCGATGAGTTCGGCGTGCGATGGGATCGGCACGTCGATAAGGATATCGGCGTCGTCTGCAATCGCCTGGTGACGCCGGAGAATGTCGAGAGCTTCGAATTCCCGGACCCCAGCGATCCCAGGCGGTACGAGTCCTTCGACCGGGCGGTCGCAGCGAACAGCAGCACCGCCGTGCTGGTCAGTCTCGGCTTCTCGCTCTTCGAGCGGGCTTGGACGCTCGCCGGCATGGAGAACGTCCTCATGGCCATGGTGGCCGACAAGCGATTTGCCAATACCCTGCTCGACAGGATCCTCGAGTTCAACCTGGCGATCATCGAGAACGCCTGCACCCGCAAGGTGGATATCTTCCGTTTCGGCGATGACTGGGGCCACCAGCGGGGCGTGCTCATGGGTCCGGAGCTCTGGCGCGAGTTCATCAAGCCCCGCTTCAAAGAGATGTGCCGGCTCGTCAAGTCCAAGGGCAAATTCGTGATGCTGCACTGCTGCGGCAAGGTGGACGAGCTCTTCGGCGATCTGATCGAGTGCGGCCTCGATATCTTCAACCCCTTCCAGCCCGAGGTGATGAACGTTTTCGAGGTGAAACGGCAATACGGCGGCTCGCTGAGCTTTTACGGCGGCATCAGCATCCAACGGACCCTGCCGTTTGGAACGGTCCGGCAGGTCCGGGATGAGGTCAGGCGGCTCATCGAGGTCGTCGGCGAGAACGGCGGCTACATCGCCTCGCCCTCGCACGATATCCCCCGCGACGCGAAACCCGAGAATATCGCCGCCATGATCGAAGTCCTCCAGAACCAATGACCGCGATGGGCTGTAGTGTAGTAGTATGTCGATGATGAATGAAAGCAACGTCACGGTCCCGCCGGGGAATCCGAAACGACTTCAGATGATCGTCTGCAAGGTCTTGCAGCGCGAGGCGTACTTCTGCGCGGCCCGGTCGCCGAATGTGGTGGATATCGTGCTGATGGAGCAGGGCTTGCACGATGAGCCGGACCGGCTCCGCCGGGAGGTGCAAGAGGCTCTGGAACGGACGCACGACATCCAGGGCCGGCCCTACGATGCATCGCTTCTCGGCTACGGCCTGTGCAGCAACGGCGTCGTCGGGCTCGGAGCCGAGATTCCCATCATCGTTCCCAGAGGCCACGATTGCATCACGCTCCTGCTCGGCTCGAAGGACCGCTACCAGGAGTACTTTGACTCGCATCGCGGCATTTACTGGTACAGCCCGGGCTGGATCGAATCCGGCAAACAGCCCAGCCAGCAGCGCCACGAGACGCTGCTCCGGGAGTACACCGAAAAGTACGGCCAGGACAACGCGGAGTACCTGATGGAGGTCGAGCAAACCTGGGCGAAGGAGTACCAGTGGGCCACCTTCGTCGACTGGGGCCTGGTCGATGGCGAGAGCTACAAGGCGTTCACCAGGCAGTGCGCGGTCTTTCTCGGCTGGAACTACGATAAGCTCACAGGCGACCCCGGGCTGATGCAGCGCTTCGTGGACGGTGCCTGGAACGACGAGGAATTCCTGATCGTCGAGCCCGGCCGGCAGATCGCCGAGGATGTCACCAACCGCGGGATCATCAAGGCCCAATGATACCCATGTCGCTCAGAGAGCAGATCTCGCTGACTATCTTCTTGCTTGTGGTTGTCGGCGTGTACGGCTTGGAGCTCGTGCTGGTCGCCCGCTCCCTCGCGAACGGGGTCCGCAGGCAACCCGTCAGGGCCATCCTGTTCTCGAAGCGCGCCATCGTTCTCCACGTCGTCGCTATCGTCGGCATCGGCTGCCTGCTGTACGGCTATTTCATCGAACCGTATTGGATCGATGTGAACGTGACGACGATTCGCACGACGAAGCTCAAGCAGACAGGGTTTCGAGTCGTCCAGATGTCCGACCTTCATTGCGACCGCAAGCCTCGCAACGAAGAGGCTTTGATCCGGATCGTTCGCAATCTCAAGCCGGACGTCATCGTCGCCACGGGCGACTACCTCAATCATCCGGCGGCCCTGCCCCGGCTGAAGGAGACACTCGGCCGCCTGGAGGCGCCGCTCGGGAAATTCGCCGTGGATGGGAATTTCGAGGCCCGTCGCTGGCCCGGCGTCGATGGGCTCGATGGCACCGGCTTCCGCCCACTCGCGAGCGAGACCGCCGTCGTGACCAAAGGCGCGGACGAACTCGGCATCTTCGGCATGAGCTACGTTCGCTCGGGCGTCCCGCACGAATCGATCGCGGAGCTTCCGCAGGACCGGTTCGACATTTTCCTGTTCCACACACCCGATCTGATCGAGGATGTCAACGGTCTCGGCGTCGATCTGTACCTCTGCGGCCACACGCACGGCGGGCAGGTGGCCTTGCCGTTGTACGGGGCCTTGATTACCTTTTCGAAATTCGGTAAGAAATACGAGTCCGGCTTGTATGCCGTCGGCGATACGGTGCTCTACGTCAACCGGGGCCTCGGCATGGAGCCTCGTCCCGCGCCGCAGGTGAGATTTCTTGCCAGGCCCGAGATCGCCGTATTCGATATTCTGCCCCAGCAATAGGCCTGAGCCCTATATGGCGTTCACTACCATCCTGTTGATAGCCGTCGGCTTGGCGATGGATGCCTTCGCCGTGTCCATCGTGACGGGCAGCGTCTACCGGGACCTGCACATCCGGCACGTCCTGCGCATGGCGCTGTTCTTCGGCGGTTTTCAGGCCCTCATGCCCGTCATCGGCTTCCTGGCGGGACTGGGCCTGAAGGACTACATCGCGGCCTCGGATCATTGGATCGCTTTCGGCCTGCTGAGCCTCGTCGGCGGCAAGATGATCTACGAGTCCTTCAAGATCGAATCGGCGGAAAAGAACAAGGACCCGTCCAACCTGCTCATTTTGCTCATTCTGTCCGTGGCGACGAGCATCGACGCTTTGGCGGTCGGCATCACACTCTCGCTGCTGGCGACCTCGATTGCTCTGGCCGTGACGATCATCGGCCTGGTCACGTTCGGCCTGTCCTACGCCGGTGTCGCCATCGGCAAACGATTCGGGCACTTCTTCGAGAGCAAGATCGAAATCGCCGGCGGCATCATCCTCATCGCCATCGGCCTAAAAATCCTCATCGAGCACCTCGCGGCATGACCTGTGCGGTTGCATCTCGTGGGAACAGAAGAGAAAGACCATTCGCCCGAACAGCGAGAACGAATAGTTGGCAGCCGCCCCCCCCTCGGGCATATTGATCAATAGGGCCCGCTAAAGATTAAGATAAGGGCTGACCCGGGCTCCTCACGGGTGGTTGTCACGCGGACTCGTGCCTAGGAGATGTAATTCTCTAAGAATCATGCGAACAAACGCGCAGGTCTTGTCGTATGGTAAGAACCAAGAAGCGAGGAAACAAAAGGAGGACCAAGGTGAAGACTATGAGACGACCTGGAACCGAATCAATAGGCTTCCGTTCTGAGTGACTATGTCCTGGTAGAGGATTGTATGGCTTGGCGCGCGGCTCATCATGGCAAAATATGCATGGTTTCAGGAGTGCATCACATTGTTCACCACATACCATGTTACGCACGGAAGTCCACATCTATGAGGAGGACCAGCAATGCAGAGGCGCGGGGAACAACCTGCAGACGATTGCGAAATCACCCCTGATTCTCTCCGCCAGTTTCTGGAAGAGGAATATCCCAATCGGGACATCCT
Organism: uncultured Phycisphaerae bacterium; assembly: GCA_965603505.1. Classification (GTDB taxonomy): domain Bacteria; phylum Planctomycetota; class Phycisphaerae; order Sedimentisphaerales; family Anaerobacaceae; genus PLanc-01. The sequence continues at coordinate 14,749 of CBFDDG010000039.1, forward strand.
TCTCGCTCAATGGCCCAAGTACGCAGCCAGCTCGCTCCGTGAATTAGTGACTGACTTGCGTATGAACGGCTACGTCACGATCGGGAAGCTGCAAGGAGCCCTCGCGCGTGCCAAGCCTGCATTCGATGCGTATGAAGAGGACCATCCACCAAACGACGCGAGAGGATGTGAGTTTGCCGCGCAGGGGCTCGTCCGCCTATCGATGTTGCTTCTACACGATGATTTCTCTACTCTCTGTGGGGAGCGACTTGCCTATTCCACGCTAGAGGAGTTGCGCCGCTACCGCCGACTCATGTTCTCAGACGCTCGCTGAGGATGGTCTTCCTGATATGCCAGACTTCACCTGCGCGCCTTGTAATGGGAGTGCCTCGTGGCCGAACAAATCACATGCAATCTGGCTCAGAATGCTTTGGACTATTTGATACTCGGTGGTGAACAAGCCCAGGACGGTAGTCCTCGCATGCTCAAGCATTCGGTGGCGACTCTGGCGGATGGCACAGAGTTGCTTCTGAAGGCTTGTCTGGAGGCACACAGTTGGCGTCTCCTTTTCGATGGTGAGCAAGACGCTGATGAACGCCGGTATCACAGCGGCGATTTTAAGTCAGTGGGTCTGAATGAAGCCATCCTAAGACTGAGAAAGATCTGCAATGTCCTCGTCCAGGACGAGCACGTCAAGACGCTTGTTGCCATAAGGAAACTCAGGAATAGGATCAGACATTTCGCCCTGACTGCGAATCGCCAAGAAGTCCTTTCTCTCATCACGAAGACATATTCCTTTGCCATTGACTTCACGACTCACCACTTGGAGTCAGCCTGTGCAAACATGCTTGGGCAAGAGCTCAACATACTTCGAAAGCTACTTGGAGGACTTGATGAGTTTGTGGAAGGGAGATTGAAGGAGATTAGGCCAATCCTAGACAGCCAAGACTACACATGGCACCTTGAGTGTCCGAAGTGCGGACAGACGACGCTTTATCCCTCAGAAGGACATGCGAAGTGCGCGTTCTGTGGCTATGGTCGTGACGGTGAGGAAGCAGCCGAGGATGTGGTTGACTATTCGCACAACCTCTTCTCGCCAAAGCGGCAGTCGATGAGAGGATGGTATATCCGCATATGTCCCGAGTGTGGCCAAGATGCCTTTGTCTACGATGAAGCACACGACTGCAGGACATGCCTATCATGCGGTGAATCCCTATGATTTCGCGGACACCATGCTCATTTTTCCTGCGGCGAACGTTCCACTGGACGTTTGCTGACACGAGGATGGATGGAATCGAACGTGTGGCGTGATCACGGATTGCCGCGCTTGAATCATCAACCACCACATCTGAACCGTCTCCAAGATCACCGCGGCCTCAGAATCCATAGGCGTATTGTAGAGGTTGGCCAGCGGAAGGGCAAAGGGAAGCTCACGAAGTTGCAGGGGATAAGTAACAGGTGAACGGTGACAAGCCGGAGTGCGACCGGATTCTCGCCCCGTGTTTGCAGGGGCAGTAAGTCTGGGTAGACGCCTGATATCCCCGCTGGTACCCGCAAGGCGGTAAACGCCATTCGTTCCGGCCGAAGGCGGGGTGCGTGAATCTGTGAAATCTGCGCAATCTGCGGATGATGTATTTCCTTCGTACGACTACCCGTCAGAATCATGTCTTCTTGCGCAGATTTCTCATGCTGACATTGCGTTTAGCGCATAGCAGGCTACCAGCAGGCTTGGTGAGGGATGGCGCTGATTGTTCAGAACAGGCGTGCTTTGCGAGAGGTCTGGCATACAAACCTGCTGGTAGCCCCCAAAGCGAGAAAACGCATTTTGGCTGCGGCCGAAGGCCGCGCTGGGTCTCCTCGCGTTCGTCACGGTTTAGAAATGCCGAACCTGGATTTGCGCCCGTTCGGCTTCGCTCAGGGCAGGTTCTGGGCGGGAATGACGGAGTTGGGTTGGTGTAACTCCCTGTCTGGCAAGGCGTTACGTTGGTCATCCATGGCCGACAAAAACTTTGGGTTCCCGGAATTTTGTTTGACGGGCAATCGGAGTGCTTGTATGATAACGAGGCAACTATTGGATTAGAGCCACAGTTGGGTAGTTAGTCGTAGAAAGGCTCGCACGACCTATGATGCAAGAGCAAGCCAGTTTCCAGGGCCGATTCTGCAAAACAAACCCAATTTCCGGGTGGGCAGGATGGGTGGAGCCCGGATACGCGGAATTCCGGGTTCGGCCAGATGCATTCACGCCGCGTTGTGGCGTTGGGCGTGGCAGGGAATCTTTGTTCGTTGTGAGGATATAGATTGGCTTCGAAGGTTTATTTCATCAAGGCATCGGTCAGTGAGGGTGAGCGGGCGATCTCGGAAAAGGCGCGCACGCTGTTCCGAGGCGGTAAGTTCAAGAGCTG
>CBFDDG010000040.1:0-17123 GCA_965603505.1 uncultured Phycisphaerae bacterium
TCAACGGTCTCATCGGGGTCGCCGGTGGTCGTATCAATTACGTATGCGGGCAGCGTTTCAGCCTCCAGAATCCCGCCCGGCCCCTCCAGAACCTGGCGAACCGCAGCCGTATCCGGCAGCGAAAGAAGCACGCGATCCACGCCGTCGGCCGCCTCGGCGAGACTACTCACAGCCCTGCCGCCCACGCGCTGCAACTGGTCGATTCGCCCTCCTGCTATGTCATAGCCGACGACCGAATATCCGTGCGCGATTAACTGCTCGGCCAATGCGGTGCCGACCAAACCTATACCGATGAGCCCGATCTTCTTTGCGTCATGGCCTTCCGCCATCTTCGCTTTCCAGACCTTTCTTACACAACGAGCAGCCTATACATAAACAGGACCGCTGCTAAACAAATACCAAGCGTCACCAAAAAGCCGACCCAGGACTGGCGGGACGGCTTGACAATGAAGAGACCGCCCCATGTGAGCCAGCGTCCCGAGGGCGGAACGGCCTCATCCAGCGACAGATTCAGTCTTTGCTCCTGCCCGATCGGCACGTAGATTCTCTTGAAGAACTGCTCAATCTTGTCAGGGGGCGTCGGCCTCGTCAGCAGACTTCCCACGATCCCACCGAGGATGCCCACAAACACCGGCACCCCGGTGACAATCTCTCTGGGACAGTGCAGAACGTATCGTGTCAGGACGAACGCGAGCACAGCGGCAATCGTCGCACAGAACACGCCGACGGAGTTCATGCGCCGCCACAGGATGCCCATCGCCGTCGAGATGCCGATCAGGCTCAGGATATTGAAGTAGTCGAGAATGGTTCGGACAATGCTGCTGCGCATGAGGATGGCGACAACCAGTGAGATCAATGCCACCGCGAGTCCGGTCAGTCGCGTCACCCGGAGCAACTGCCGTTCGTCGGCATCGGGCTTCACGTAGGGCCGGTAGATGTTCTGGGAGAACAGCCCGCCCAGGGTGACCTGCACCGCGTCGCCCGAGGACATCGCGGCCGCCATCACACAAGCCAGCATCACCCCCTGCAGCCCCGGCGACAACAGCGCGCGGATCGAGTCGCCAAATGCGGCGTCCGGATGAATCGCGGCCCGGGTATTGAACAGGTACGTCAGCCAGCACAGACCGAGAACACACCATCCGATCGTGCACAATCGCTTCAATATGTTCCCGTACGTGAAGCCGACGCGGCCCTCCCACTCGGTCCGACCCGCGCCGCAGACGCTCATCAGATGCGGAAACGCCAACATGCTCAGCGGCGCATTGACGCTCAGCAGGATCACGGCCCAGATATTGAACTGTTTGGCGTCAAACAGGCTGAGGTAGCCCGCCGCAGGACCGGACCGCGCCGCCAATGTTTCGCGGACGCCGCCCATACCCGCCACCGCTTCAAGCCGCAGCGCCGCCGGGATCGCCAGAAAAGACAGAGCGATGATCATCAGCCCTTGCACTGCGTCCGTGCGAATCGCCGCGAGGATACCGCCCCAGTAGCTGTAGACAATGAACACGGCCGTGATAGCTATCAGAATCCCGAAGAACCAGATCTCGCTCTGGCGCGCGCTGACCTGCAGGGCCGTGCCCTCAGCATAGGCCGTCCCCATCATCCCCTGCACCGTTCGGGTCGTTGCCAACAGGACACTGGCGAGGAAGACAGTCATGCCTGCCATGGCGACCGCGATGTAGAGCACGCTGGCGGCGCGCCCGAAGCGCTGCTCGTAGTAATCCGCGACGGTCAGGTAGCGCATCCTTCGCACGACCGGCGCGATGATCCAATAGAACGGCGTGCCGAACATCCACATCCACGAGACCCAGATGCCCGAGGCCCCGCTGGAAACGGTCTTGCTGATAACACCGGCCGGGGCGCCGGGATGGGTGCCCGCCCCGAAGGAGTGCATGACCATCATGAACGAGCCAAAACGACGGTGGCCGAGCAGATAGCCCTCCTGGCTGTCGATGCCGCGCTTGCTCCACCAGCCCAGCGCCAGCATGCCCGCAAAGTACAGCAGCAGCACAATCCAGATTGCATAGTGCAGGCCCAGGAGTTCCATCTGCTCTCTTGCCCCGGCAAAAATCAGAAATACATGTGTTCGCCCAAGAGAATACAGAGAACGCCGGCCGGATTCCAGAGAAGAATCACTCCCGCCGGCCAGGAAGACATGTCCCCACCTGTCTCGGAACTCCGGCGAATCAGGCCGACGACGGATGATTCACGTGCCGGCTTGACATGCGCCGGCCTGCATGGATCGCGAAAAGTGCTTGTGATGAGAGGACATGGGCGTTGAAATAGACCCTCATGGACGCCGTCACCGGCAATACGTTGCGCGCCATCCGCTTCGAGCGGCCGGAACACATTCCCGTCGTCTTCTGGATCAACCCCGCCTGCTGGCATCACTACCGCCCGGAGGCTCTGTTCGAGCTTATGGCCGGCCATCCCCTTCTTTTCCCGCAGTTCGAGCGGGAGACTTTCACGATCCCCGAGCCGGCCCCGTGGGAGCGGTCCGGAACGCCCTACACGGACGCCTGGGGCTGTGTCTGGGAAACCACCGACGATGGCATCACCGGCACGGTGACGCAGCATCCATTAGCGGACTGGGACGCGTTCGCCCGCTTTACTCCCCCCGACCCGACACGCACAAACGGCATGACGGCGATGGACTGGTCCCGCGAGAGGAGTCAAGCCCTTGAGATCGCCGCGCAAGGAAAGTCCTGCGCCGGCAGCCTGGAGCATGGCCATACATTCCTGCGTCTGTGCTACCTGCGAGGATACGAGAACCTTCTGTTCGATCTGATGGACGGAGAGCCCCGGCTCCGGTCCCTGATTGATAAGGTCGAGACCTTCAGCACTGGGATCGTGCAAAGCTACCTCGACGTGGGGGCCGCCATGGTGTGTTATCCGGAAGACCTCGGCGCCCAGACCGGTCCGCTGATTTCGCCGCAGTTGTTTCGGAAGTTCATCAAACCAGTCTACGAGCGAATCACCGCACTCACGCGCCGAGCCGGTAGCCTGGTTCACATGCACTCCGACGGGAACATCCGCGATCTCGCGGACGACTTGATCGCCAGCGGCGTCGATGCTCTCAACCTGCAAGACCTCGTGAACGGCATCGACTGGATCGCCGCGAATCTGAAAGGGCGAGTCTGCATCGATCTCGACATGGACCGCCAGCACGTGACACGGTTCGGCACAGCCGCACAGATCGACGCACTTATCCGAGAGGAGGTCGAGAAACTCGGCAGTCCCAAAGGCGGCCTGATGTTGATCTACGGACTCTATCCGGGCACGCCCATCAAGAACGTCAGGGCCGTGATGGACGCCATGGAGCGCTACGCCGGCTTTTATTCATAGCAGGTATGACCAGCAAACGTCGGACAGGAAGGAGTCAAGACATGGAGAGACTTGGCGTAGGGATCATTGGATGCGGATGGGTGGCTGGAGAGTACGTGAAAGCCTTTCATGCCGACGAGCGCTCTGAGATCCGGGCGCTGGTCAGCCCACGCCATGCGAACGCCGAGCGGTACCGCGACCAGTACAATCTCAAGTGCTCGATCGAAACAGATGCGGATCCGATGCTTCGCAGACAGGACGTCGACATCGCCGTCGTCTGCACGCCCCATGACTCGCACACGCGCTACGTCGTTGCGGCGGCGGAGGCCGGCAAACACGTGATCGTCGAGAAGCCCGTGGCGTTGACCGTGGAGGATGTACGAAGGCAGTTGCACGCGGTCAGAGAGAACCACGTCAAGACGCTCGTGGGTTTCGTGCTGCACTGGAACCCCCTGCTCACGACCATCGACAGACTGATCGATGAAGGCGCGTTCGGCAACATCTTCATGGTCGAGGTAGACTACATGCACCGGATCTGGATGACGCCGGAACAGAAGTGGTTGGGCAGCCGCGAGCGCAGCGGTACGGCCATCCTCACCGGCGGCTGCCACGCGGTGGACGCGATGCGATGGTTCGCTCGCAGCGAGGCCAAAGAGGTATCCGCCTACCAGGTGAAAACGGAGAACCCCATCGAGTATCCGGGGACCATCTCCGTCAACGTCCAGTTCGCAGACGGCAAGATCGGCCGGACCACAACCATGTTCGACGCACAAATGCCGTACAGGTTCAACATCGGGGTCTACGGCACGGAGGGCTCGATCCGCAACGACAGGCTCTTCGCGCCCAAGCTGTTCCCGGGGCAGAACAACTTTTTGAAGCTCCCCTGCATCTTGCCCGACAGCGGCGACGTGGCCCACCATCCGTTCATGGGCGAGGTCTCCCATTTTCTCGACTGCATCGTGGGAGACAAACGACCGTTCCCCGACCTGGAGGATGCGGCCCAGACCCACGCCATCTGCTTCGCCGCCGACATGTCGGCCGAATCGGGCCGACCTGTACGAATCAGCGAATTCGGTGACCTGTAGACTTCGTGACATGGAATGATTGCGATCGCCGGAACACTCTCGAAAGGATGGATGCACCGGGCGCTGGGCGTCGCGTTCGACCATGACTATTATTTCGACCCCGCCAGGCGTCACGCCGTCGACTGCCTCTGCAATCAGTACGCCGCCGAGACCTTCCCCGATATGGCGCTGTTCTATTCGGAGTCCAACCTCGGCCGCATCGACTACTGGACCCCGGACCTGGTTCAAATCGGGGGTATTCAGCCCAACATGCTTCTCGGCATGCTGCTCGGCGCTGAGTTCAAGCCGTGCGACACCCGGGACGCCGATATCCTGCCGGGCTGTCTCACAAACGTAGAGCCCTCGGAGTTGCCCGCTGTTGAGAGACTATTAGCTCACGATCTGGTCCGGTTGTTTGACCGCCAGATCGCGCAGGCCCGCAAGGAATCGAGAGGGAGGCTCCGCCCCGTGGCGCCGTTCTTCTGGGATGCCTCGGGTCGCGCCGTCATCCACGGAGTCTTGACCACGGCCCAGAAGCTCTGCGGCGAGACGATCTTCATTGACATGATGACCCAGCCGCAGAAGTGCAGACAAATCATGGAATGGATCGCCGATGCGTACGTGATCCTGTGCCGGCATTTCACCGAGACAGCCGATTGGTCCATAACAGACGTACACATCGGCGAATGCTCGTCCTGCATGGTGAGCCCCGCCTTGATTCAGGAATTTGTTGTCCCCGCGACATCCGCAATCGCCCGGGCGCTCGGCCCCGTGCGATTCCATTCGTGCGGAAACAGCACTCATCTGCTCGAAGCGTTCGCCGGCATCGAACGCCTGCATTCACTGGACGTTGGCGGCGAGACCTCACTGCGCCGGGCACGGGAGATCTTCGGGCCGGACATGCCGATCAGCATCGCTCCCCTGCCGCGCGACGCGTCCGCCGAGAGCACGACGCCGATATTGGGCTGGGCCCGACACGTCCTTGAGGGGAATGCGGGCGGCCGGATCGAGTTCGTGTACCACCTCGAACCGGACTACAATATCGAGACGATCCGCGCATTGACAGATTTCCTCAGGCAACAAAGTGATTTCCAGGACCCATGATTCTGTCGCCGCCCGGACAAAAAGCGGATATAATCCGAGACCGACAAGAATCTCGATTTCACTCGGATAGGACGAAGGGAGGATACGACAATGCCCCAGAGCAGGCACATGTCACGACGCGATTTTATTCGGCGAATCACTGCGACGGGCACGGCCGGCGCGGCCATCCCCTACTTCATCCCCGCCGGCGTGCTGGGCAGAGAGGGCCGGCCAGGGGCCAACGATAAGATCGGCCTCGGTCTCATCGGTTGCGGTGGGATGGGCCGAAGCAATCTCAAGGCTTGCGCCGGCAGGTCCGATGTGGTGGTCACGGGAGCTTGTGACATCTGGAAGACGCGCCGGGATGCGGTCGTCACCGAACATGGAGGTACGGCCAAGCCGTATCACGACTATCGCGAGATGCTCGGCGCCCAAGATATCGACGCGGTCATCATCGCCGCGCCACCCCACTGGCACTGTCGCATGGCGGTCGATGCCTGTGAAGCCGGCAAAGACGTATACCTGCAAAAGCCCATGACGATTCACGTCGGCGAGAGCTTCGCCGTCCGCAACGCGGTGCGCCGGCACAAGCGGGTCTGCCAGATCGGCACGCAGATTCACGCCGGCGAGAACTATCGCAGAGTGGTGGAATACCTCCGCTCGGGCAAGCTGGGGCCGGTCAGCGTGGCCCGGACGTTCAACGTCATGAACCAGGGTTCCGAGGGTATCGGCAGCGTGCCGAACGCCGAGCCGCCGGCGGATATCGACTGGGAGCTGTGGGTGGGTCCGGGGCCGATGCGGCCGTACAACCCTCTGCTCGTGCGAGACGCTTATCACAACTGCTCGTTCATGGCCTTCAGCGGCGGCTGGACGCCGGGCATGGCCCCGCACATCGTCGATCTGCCGGTCTGGGCGTTGGACCTCGGCTACCCCGAGAGCACCTACTGCTCGGGCGGCCGCTACGTCATCAACGACGCCGGCGACGCGCCCGACGTGCAGGAGGTCGTGTGGCAGTACCGCGATTTCACGATGACGTGGATGATGTCCCTGGTGAACAGTTTTGGGTTCGATTTCGGTCGCGGCGAGCCGGCTCGGCGATTAGGCATCTACTTCCACGGCACGAACGGGACCCTGTATGCAAACTACGGCATGCACCAGGTTGTGCCGGAAGGCGAACGGCTGAAAGACAGCGGGCCGCCGCCCAAGTCGATCCCGGCATCCCCCGGCCACGAGTACGAATGGCTCGATTGTATCCGGACGCGCGAGCCGCCGAGCTGCAATCCGGACTATCACTGCAAAATCGATGTGCCGATCGGCCTGGTCAATCTCTCGATGAAGCTACGCCGGGCGATCCGCTTCAATCCGGCCAACGAGCGAATCCTCGACGATCAGGCCGCCCGGCTGGCCGTCCCTGAGTACCGCGACCCATGGAAATTCCCCGCGGAGTACCTCTGATCCGGAGCTTATATTGAGGAGTATCCGACATGTCAAAGTTTAGAGCAATCGTTGTGAGTTCCGCATGGATCGCGCTGCTCGCCACTGTAAGCGCGGTCGCATCGGACTGGCCTACCTACCGTCACGATATCGCGCGTACCGGCTGCACCGACGAATCGCTGGACCTGCCCCTCGCGCCGCAGTGGGTTTATGTCTCGGCGGACCAGCCCAGGTGCGCCTGGTCCGCTCCGGCAACCCGTCCGCGCGAAGGTGTCCTCATGCGTAACCGCGTGGATTTCGATGATGCCTTTCAGGTGGCGGTCGCCGGTCCACGTCTCTATTTCGGCTCTTCAGCCGACGACACGGTGTACGCGTTATCGTGCGAGACCGGCCAGGAAGTCTGGTCCTTCTGCACCGGCGGCCCCGTTCGACTGGCGCCAAGCCTCTGGAACGACCGCGTCTTCGTCGGCTCGGATGACGGCATGGTCTACTGCCTGCGCGCCGACACGGGCGAACTCATCTGGATGAGACGGGCAGGGCCGACCGACGAGCGACTCCTCGGCAATGGCAGGATGATTTCCCGTTGGCCGATCCGCACGGGCGTATTGATCGATGACGGGACGGCCTGCTTCGGGGCGGGCGTATTTCCGCACGAGGACGTCTACCTCCTGGCCGTGCGCGCCGACGACGGGAGCATCGTGTGGCGAAACAGCACGATCAGCCAGGCCAGCGCCTATCGGAACGACCTGTCTCCCCAGGGCTACCTGCTCGCCACGGCGACACGGTTGTTCGTACCCTCCGGCCGGGCGCTGCCCGTCGGCTTCGATCGATCCACCGGGCGCCTGGCGTTCGACCGCAAGTACGGATGGAGAGGACAAGAAGCCGGCGGCATCATTGGAGGGACCTATGCGCTACTGGCGGACAACCAGATCTACACGGGCACGCAGAAACATCTGCTGACCCTCGATCAGGAAACCGGCCGGGCCGGTTTTGCATGGTTTCCCGGAAGACGTCTTACGATCTCAGGGAACATGGCCTATATGGCCACGGGCCGCGAAGTCATTGCGGTCGACCGCCCGGCGTACGCCGAGGCAAGCAGAAGGCGGAACTCGCTTGAATACAAAGCCAAGTCTCTGCGAAGCCGGTCCCGCCAGGGGACGGCGGACGCACGCAAGTCCGCCCAGGAACAGCTCGACAGCACCACCCGGCAACTGGAGCAGCACAATCGGGAAAAGGTCGGTCCGGCCATCAAGTGGCGTTCGGCGTGCCCGTACGATGCCGAGCTGATCGTGTGTGCGAATCTGGTCGTGGCGGGCGGACAGGATGAAGTCTGCGCCTTCGACCGAGATAGCGGCCGCAGCGTTTGGAAGGCCGCGGTCGAGGGCAAGGCCCGCGGCCTGGCCGTTGCGGACGGTCGCCTGTACGTGAGCACCGACAAGGGAGGAATCTACTGTTTTGCTCCGAAGCAGAAGACCGAGAGCGACTCCGGAGCCGTGAGGCATAGCCGGATTCTCACGGGCGAGCCGTACCCGGAAGACGAGTTGACGCCGGTTTACCGTGCGGCCGCCGAAGCCATTCTCATGGAGACCGGCGTGACGAAAGGCTACTGCCTCGTCCTTGGCGCCGAGCAGGGCCGGCTGGCTTTCGAGTTAGCCAAGGCAACGGAGCTGCACGTCATCGGCGTGGAGCCCGACCCGTCGAAGGTGCAGGCGGCACGGGCCGCCCTCCATGCCGCCGGGATGTACGGCTCGCGGGTCGTCATCGATCAAGGCGACCCATCCGCCCTGCCCTACTCCAACTACTTCGCGAACCTGATTGTCTCCGACAGGATGCTGCTCGACGGGAAGCTGCCGCCGGAGCCCGGCCGATTGGCCAGACACTTAAAACCGTGTGGCGGCACGATATGCCTGGGAATGCCGGCCGGAAAACCCGCCGGGCGGAACATGCCGTCCGCTGACGAGCTGAACGGCTGGCTCGACAAGCTGCGATTGGGTCGCGGCCGCATCCGCGAAACGAACGGCCGGTGGGCGATTCTGAAGCGCGGGCCCCTGCCGGGCGCCGGCCAATGGACGCACCAGTACGCCAATGCCGGCAACACGGCATGCAGCAACGATCGAATTCTGGGCGGGTCGCTCGGGCTGCTCTGGTTCGGCGAGCCTGGATCGGCGCCCATGGTCAACCGGCACGATGCCGCCGCCGCCCCACTGGCGGTGAACGGCAGACTGTTCATCCAGGGCGAGAACGTCGTCATGGCGTACGACTCCTACAATGGCGCGATGTTGTGGCAGCGTCAGATCGCCGGCGCCATGCGAACGCGACTGAAGAGGACCGAATGCGGCAACCTGGCTGCCGCCGACAACAGTTTCTTCGTGGCGGTCGCGGACCGATGCCTCCGGCTCGATGCGGAGACGGGCAAGACACGCGCCGTCTACCCAATGCCCCTTCCGGCCGGAGACAAGACGGGCCGATGGGGGTTCCTCGCGTACGCCGACGGCATCCTGTATGGAAGCACGATGCGAAATTCGGGCGCATCCGATCGCGTCTTCGCCATCGACACAGACGACGGAGAAGTCCTCTGGCAATATGCCGGCAGCAATATCGTCAATCTGACCATCGCGCTCGGCGATGGCTGGATGTTCTTCATCGACAGCTCGCTCACGCCGGAGCAGCGCGAGGCCTTCGTCCGGAAGGACAAGTCCCGATGGGCCGGCCTGGTGGGCGAAGAGGCCAAGCAGGCTGAAGAGACCGTCAAGAAGATCGATGCACGCATGGCCGTGGCCCTCGACGCGAGGACCGGAGGCAAGCTCTGGGAAACGGCCGTCGATGTCACCGACTGCAGCGGCATCGGCATCGGAGGCGGCGAGCTCACCGCCATGTACCGCGACGGCATCCTGGTCCTGTGCGGGGCCAACGCCAACGGCCACTACTGGAAACAATTCCTTTCCGGGCAGTTCTCGCAACGACGCCTGGTTGCCTTGTCCGCGAGGACCGGCGAGGTCCTGTGGGCCCGCGACGCCAACTATCGTCATCGCCCGTTGATTGTGGGTGATACGATCTTTGCGGAACCGTGGGGCTTCGATCTCAAGACCGGCGCCCAGCAGAATCGGCGTCACCCCATCAGCGGCGACGACACTCCCTGGCAGTTCCTCCGGCCGGGACATCACTGCGGGGCCATCTCCGCCTGCCCGCAGATGCTCCTCATGCGTTCCGGCTTCACGGCCTACTACGATCTCCTCGACGACAGCGGCATACGCCACTTCGCCGGACAGAGGCCCGGCTGCTGGATCAACACGATTGCCGCCGATGGGCTCGCTCTCATCCCGGAAGCCAGTGCGGGCTGCCTCTGCCTGTTCCCCATCAACTGTTCCCTCGCCCTCGAACCACGCACGGATCACTACCGCTGGGGCATCTACAGTGCGGGCGGCGCCAACACCCCCGTCCGACACCTCGCCGTCAATTTCGGTGGGCCCGGCGATATGCGCGATCCGCAGGGGACATTATGGCTTGGGTATCCTCGGCCGGCTCTGCCCTCGGACAGGAAGGCCCTGGGCCTGGCGATGGATTTGCAGGTGAAATTCTCGTCAGGGGGCGGCTACACAGCTTCCGGTGGTAAGTCGGGGCCAACCGGCGTGCCCGACAGGCGATGGATACAGTCCTCTTATGCGAGAGGCCTGCAACAATGCGTCGTCCCGCTGCGAGGCGATGGAGATGGCCCGGGTGACTACACCGTCCGGCTGTATTTTCCGCCGCCCGCGAAATCCGAAGCGGACCACACCACGTTCGACATCAAACTGCAGGGCAACACAATGGCCGCCGGCTTCGACCTCGCGCAGGCCGAGAGAGATGATCGAGGCTGCGTATCGCTCGAATTCTCCGACGTGCGCGTCCAGCGAAATCTCGACCTCGAATTGATCGCCGACACGCCTTCAGGCTCTGCACCCATGCTCAGTGGCTTGGAGGTGTTCTCCACGAACCAACTCGTGGCAGGATCGGACGGCACGAACCCGCATGAGAAGACGGCGAGAGACTGGGTGCCGTGACGTCGGCAGAAAGCGATGGACGGAAAGATAGCGAACACAGAGGAGCATTCTGCACGTGTGCTGGACTCTGAGGAGAAGCCATCGGACCGACCGAAATGATTCTGTTTTGATGAAGTGACATCTACTATGAGGCTGTGGCTGCTGATCCTGATTCTGGCCGGCTCCGCCCAGGCGTCCGGCAACATACTCACATGGGAATTCGACACCGCCCAGGACGTGCGCATCTGGCAGCCAAACGGTGACTTGGCGAATGTCACGATTGCCAATGGTGTGCTGAAAGCCCGTGCAACCGGTGCCGACCCGTTTCTTCTTTGTCGCGATGCCACCATTGAAGCGCGGCCGTGCCAATACGTCCTGCTGAGAATGAAGGCAAGCCGTGCGGGGATCGGCGAGCTGTTCTGGTCGGGGCAGCTCGAGGGCAAATATGGCGGCCTGACCGAGCAGAAGAAGCTGCGTTTCTCCATCCGGGGCGACAACCAGTGGCAGGAGATCGTGCTGTTTCCTTTCTGGCACACCGAAGGAACCGTCCGTCAGCTTCGCCTGGACGTGTATGAAGGCGCGGATTTCGAGATCGACTCGATCCGCATCCTGGAATGGGGTCGCAACCTGCCGCCGAGCAGCGTCTGCGTCTGGACGCCCGGCGGTGAAGCGAGTGCGTGGCGGGTTCACCCGAGCGTCTCCGAGCGTTTCGCTCCGCCCGTGGACATTGACGTGGGGGATAAGACGTGGGTCGCGGTGGAACTGGCCTCGGACACCGAAGGCGTGGCCGCTGTGTTGTGGGCCCGTGAAGACGCACCCGGCACGCAGAGCGAGGAGTTTTTCATCCGGGGCGACGGCAAACAGCGCATGTATAACATCCGGATGGCCGGCGTTGCCGGCTGGCGCGGCCGCATTGTCGCTTTCGGCATCCGGCCCTCGGAAGGGGCGGACATCCGCCTCGAGTCCATCCGCATCGGGACCGAGCCATTGGGGCCGGGGGAGTTGGAGGTCAGCTATTTCGGCTTCGAGGATGGCGTGAACCGTGCGGGCAAGCCGTGCACACTCATCGCCCAGATCACGAACCTTGGCGGTCGCACATTGGGGATCCGCGCGGTTCACCTGAACGTCGGCAGCGGATTGGAAGTTCTCCCGCAGCCCGCTATGCCCGGACATGAGGGCATCGAGCACGGAGATTACGCCGTGTTCGCATGGGAAATCATCGCGCCAAAGCCTGGTGCATATCCCGTCCATCTGTCGTTCAGCGGCAAAGGCAACATACCGCCGGGCCGCGAAACGGTACTCGAATTCAGCGAACCCCCTGCCGTCGGACCTGCAACGTATGTCCCCGAGCCGAGGCCCGTGCGGACGGATATCGAGATCTGCGCTTTCTACTTTCCAGGCTGGGAGGCCGACGGCAAATGGGACTGCATCCGGCGTGTCGCGCCCGTCCGAAAGCCCCTGCTGGGATATTACGACGAGTCGAACCCGGAATGCGTTGATTGGCAGATCAAGTGGGCGGTCGAAAACGGCATCTCCTGCTTCCTCGTCGATTGGTACTGGGTCCAGGGCCGTCAGCAGCTCACGCACTGGTTCGACGCCTATCGAAAGGCGCGATACCGGAACTACCTCAAAGTGGCGGTGATGTGGGCCAACCACAACCCGCCCGATACGCACTCGGTGGACGACTGGCTCAAGGTCGCGAAACACTGGATCGATGATTACTTCTCCCTGGAGAGCTACTACCATCTGGACGGCATGCCGGCGGTCATTATCTGGGACCCCCGGGCCATTCGCAACGATCTCGGTGGCTCGGAGGTTGTAAGGCAGGCCTTCGCGCAATCGCAGGACATGGCAAAGGCGGCGGGATTCAAAGGGATCAGGCTAATCGCCATGGGCCATGACTTCTCCGCAAGCCACGTCGAGGCTCTGCTGCAAGAGGGCTACAGCGGGGTCACCAACTATCATGAATGGGGCCCGAAGATCGATGCGGGTGTCTCCCGGAAACAATTCAGCTTTGAAGACGTCGTGCGGGACAGTCCCACGGCCTGGCTGACGAAAGACAAAGTAGCGGGCGCTCTGGCGTACTATCCTCTCGTGGATACCGGATGGGATAGCCGGCCCTGGCACGGCCTCAAGGCCATGGCCATTCAAGGCCGAATGCCGGAGCGATTCGAGGAGTTGCTGCGCCAGGCAAAGTCCTTCTGCCGGCAGCGCAACAAGCCCGTGATAATCCTCGCCCCTGTAAATGAATGGGGCGAGGGCAGCTACATCGAGCCCTGCACGGAATTTGACTTCGATATGCTCCAAGCCATTCGCACGGTCTTCGCGGAAGGTCCGGCCGAGAACTGGCCGATCAACCTGTCACCCGCCGACGTCGGCCTCGGACCCTACGATTTTTCTAAGAATCCATGATGAACGAGACCAAAAGAAGACAGTATCTTTGGAGACCGACATATATGAGATCAACACAGGCATCTTGGGCCATTCTACTGGCGTTGTCGATTTGCGCGCGTGCAGTGGTGGCCGCTGAGGCACCCGGTTCAAACGGCCAGACCGACGCGTCGGTCGAACCTTCGCTCTACATAGGCTGGTCCACGATTGACATCACGCCGGACCGGCCGGTCGCCCTGGTCGGGCAATTGCACAAGCGGATTTCCACGAGCGTCCGCGACCCACTGACCGCCACGGCCCTGGCCCTGGAAACACGAGGAGAAGATGGGCAACGGGAGCAGGCCATCCTGATATCGTGCGACGTGATTTACACGAGACAAGCAATCCAGGACCGACTCCGGCAAGTCGTCAAGCCGAAGCTCGGCGACTTTGCCGTCGAGAAGCTGTTGCTCAATGCCACGCATACGCACACCGCCCCCGGATTCCTCGACGACGCCTTCGGCGACCTGTACGACGTCAGCAAGGACGAGGGAGTCATGAAGGCCTCCGAATACGCCCACTTCTTTATCGAGCGGGTCGCGAAAGCCGCCGTGGAAGCGTGGCGGAATCGCCGGCCCGCCGGGATGAGCTGGGCCCTGGGTCACGCTGTCGTGGGAAGAAACCGCCGGGCGTGCTACTTCGACGGCTCAGCCGCCATGTACGGCGGGACCGACCGTCCCGACTTCGCCAATATCGAAGGCTACGAGGACCATGGCGTGGGAATGCTCTTCTTCTGGGATCGCGACAAGACGCCGACCGGAATCGTGATCAACGTGGCCTGCCCCGCCCAGGAGACCGAGGGATTGAACGTGATCTCAGCCGATTTCTGGCACGACGTGAGAACGGAGGTTCGGCGAAGACTGTCGAAAGACGTTTTCATCCTGCCCCAGTGTGCGGCCGCGGGAGACATCTCCCCTCATCTGCTCTTTGGCGGGCGCGCGGAGGAAGCCATGCGACAGAGACGCGGGCTGTCCACGCGGCAGGAGATCGCCCGGCGGATCGCCAATGCCGTTGATGATGTCCTTCCCTTCGCGAAAGAAGGCATCCAAACGAGCCTTGTCTTCAGACATGTGGTCGCCGAAGCTAATCTTCCCCCGCAGGAGCCCTCGGTTGCGCCCTTCTATACAAGGGACACGATCACTCCAATTGAGTTCCATGCGATTCGTCTGGGCGATGTGGCCCTGGCGACAAATCCGTTCGAGCTCTATCTCGATTACGGAATTCGGATGAAAGCGAGAAGTCCGGCAACTCTGACCCTCCTGGTCCAGTTGTCCTGTCGGCATTGCGGCTACCTGCCAACGGCCAGAGCCGTTCAAGGCGGCGGCTACAGCGCGGACAAGTTCATCGTCGGACCCACGGGCGGACAGGTCCTGGTCGATGAGACCGTCCGACGGCTGAACGCCCTATGGAAGTGAGCCGGAGAATGCACGCACCCGGTCGGTTCCATGTCCACGCAAATGTGGACATGCCTCGTTCGGTGCAGAAGACATGCTTACGCAAGCGTAAGCGTGGCACCCTCGCCCGCTTCCGATCTCAAGTTCTTTCCCAGTTTCGTGCAGGTCCTATGTCACGTTCAGGGCGCGAAGCTCCTTATCCCATGGACTGCGATACGGGCGCGTGAGCATGGCGTTGGCCTGCGGATCGCCGACGATCTGCTCTTTCTCGGCGTCCCATGTGACCTTCCGCCCCACGTGCAGGGAGATATTGGCCAAATGACACGTCGTCGCCACGGCGTGCGCGCTCTCGATGTCGGCAATAGGCCGTCGCCGAGAGCGAACGCAGTCGAGGAAGTTCCGCGCATGCAGGACGTAATCCCGCGCGCCGTCGCCGCTGCTGTCCTTTTCCTTTTCGGTCCAGAGCTGGTTCTTCGGCTCGGGCACGGGCTGCGGCCCGCCCGGGGGATGCCCGCCGAGAATCCCAGCCATCGTGTTGAAGGGATTGACCTTGCGATCCGGGAAGACCTCGTAGCCGCCCCGGCCGACCGACATCATGCCTCGCGTCCCATAGAAGACAACGCCGCCCATCCCAAGCCCCGTGCGCCCGCGCGAGGCCTCGCGGTACTGGCAGATGCCCGTGAAGCCGGGATAGTCGATCAAGACATCCTGGTTGTCCGGCGTCTCCATGTTGTCCTTCAGGTAAAACCGGCCGCCCGTGCTGTAGACCGCCTTCGGCGCGCTGACGCCCGTGAACCACTGCACGATATCGAGCGAGTGCTGGCCCAGATTTGTCATCTGCCCGCCGGCATAGTCCCAGATCCAGCGGAAATGGTAGATCGCGCGATTGGGGTTATACGCGCGGGCGGGGGCGGGTCCCAGCCACATGTCCCAATCCAGCTCCTTGGGCGGGTCCTGGTCGGGCGGGTTCCCGAAGCCGGGCATGAGGTTCCGGCAATAGGTGTCCTGCGCCGCGATGATCTCGCCGAGCTTGCCCTGCTGGATGAACTCGCGGGCCCGCTGGAAGTTCGGCCCGGAGCGGTTTTGCACGCCGACCTGAACCACGCGCTTGTATCGCTTCGCGACATCGACCATCCATCGTCCCTCGCGCACGAACAGCGTCAGCGGCTTCTCCACGTACACGTCCTTGCCCGCAGCACAGGCGAGCATCGCGAGCATGGCGTGCCAGTGGTCCGTCGTGGATATGACCACGGCATCGATATCCTTGTTGTCGAGCAGCCGGCGGAAGTCGCGGCACTTGGTGACGTTGCCCCCGACGATCTGGGCGCCGAGCTCCGCGCGCGGATCGTAAACGTCGCAGATGCCGAGGACCGAGGCATCGGGCTGCTTCGCGAAGTTGCGTGTATGAACGCGCCCCATCAGACCGATGCCGATCATCCCGATGCCGATCCGCTCATTGGCGCCGGAGACGCGGGACCAGGAGGCGGCCGTCAAAGCTGTCGCCGCACCGGTCTTCATGAACGTGCGGCGCGTGAGCGTTCGAGTCTGCTGTTTTTCAGGTCGTTTCATGGGCGTTTCTCCTTCAGGCATGGAATCGTTTGCGGGCCCTGGGGCAGCACGCAGATGGAGGCATCCGGGCCGAACGATTGCAGCAGTCGCTCGACTGTCCCTGCGATACTCCGACACGGCTTGAGCATGGCCCG
Source organism: uncultured Phycisphaerae bacterium (assembly GCA_965603505.1). GTDB lineage: Bacteria > Planctomycetota > Phycisphaerae > Sedimentisphaerales > Anaerobacaceae > PLanc-01. The sequence goes on from CBFDDG010000040.1 coordinate 16,452, forward strand.
TTCTATCTCCTCGTCGCTCAGATTCTGGCTGAACAAGTATACGTCGGTCTTCTCGCAAATGGAAGCATGAATCTGGGCCTGCCAGGAATCGTGCCCGCCTCCGGCTCGTATGCGCTCCAACAGCGCAGCGGGACCGTCGGCCTCGAACAAGAGCCTCTTATACTGCCCGTGGTCGGGGATCCCGTCCCAGCAGTCGGCCGCGAGAATGATGGCGCCACCATCCTTCACAATCCGGGCCGCCGCACTCATCCCCTTGACGGCCTGGTAGAGGCTCAAATCGAGCGGATGGCCCGAATTGCTCGTGATCACGACATCGTACGGCGCATCCACCGGAACCATGGCGTGCCGTCCGACGAACACACAACCGCACTCGTGGGCCTGCTCGATGTCCCCCGCAAAGACGCCTGCGATCTGCTTCTCACGATTCAACGCCACATTCAAGAGGAAACTCGACGGCGCCATCATCGCCGCATCTCGACACTCCTCCCAGATGGGATTCCCGTGTGTCACACCCCAGGTGGCCATTGGGTGATCGATGTTGCGGACACTGTGGTTCCTTACGATGGTCTCAAGCAGCGACAGTCCCGGCATGCAAGCCTTGCCCCCGCCCGAGAAGCCGGCGAAGAAATGCGGCTCGATGAAGCCCGTCAGGATGCGCACGTCGGCGCGAAG
>CBFDDG010000041.1:0-16895 GCA_965603505.1 uncultured Phycisphaerae bacterium
GCCGCAGCGTGCACAAGGGCTCCAAACCGTAGGAGCGCTTTGAATGGATTATTGATTAGCGATGATTGATTATTGATGGTGGAGTCGGGAGTCGGGCCAATCCATGTATGCAGCGATGAATAGCCGGTTGTCAATAGTCCCTAATCAATGCAAGGGGGCAATGTGACGCCACAGGAGTGGATTCTATCGGCCTTCATTTTTGCATGGGGCTGCTGCATCGGCAGCTTTCTCAACGTGGTGATCTATCGCCTGCCCCGTGAAAGATCCCTGGTGCACCCGGGCTCGGCGTGTCCCAAGTGCGGCCGGGCGATCAGGTTCTACGACAACATTCCGCTACTGTCGTGGGTCGTCCTCGGGGCGAAGTGCCGCCACTGCAAGGCGCCGATTTCCCCGCGTTACTTCATTGTCGAGCTTATCGCCGGCTGCGTTTTTCTCGGTGTTTATTTTGTCTATTTTCACACGGATATTCGGCCGAGCATGCACGTGGAGGGAACTTGGTTTGTTTGTCTTCTCCATCTTGTGCTGCTCTCGGCTTTCATTGCAGCCTCCGGCATCGATCTGGAACTATGGATTATCCCGCTGTCCATCTGCTGGTTTGTCACGGGTGCGGGCCTGATTGGCTCAGCGGCCGGGGGATACATCATCGACTCGGAAGCGATCGGGACCTATTCGCTGCTGCCCGTGGCGTCGCCGATCACGGGGGCCCTGGCGCTGGGGTCGGCCGTGGGGCTGGCGATAAGCTGGGTCCTGCTGAGGACGGGTCTGCTCAAGCGAAGCTACGATCTGGCCGAGTCGGAGGCGGACGGCCACCCGGTCGCGGAGGAGGCAGACACGCCCTCCGAGGCGGGGCCCTTCGAAGACCCTGGGATCAACCACCGTCTCGAATCGCTCTGGGAGATTGCCTTTCTGTTGCCGATTGTCGTCTGCTCGATCCTGGCCTATATGCTTCTTGGAGGGTCAGGACCGGCTGGGCCGTGGTGGAGCAGTCTGTTGAAGGAGCCGCTGGTCGCAGGGTTCCTCGGCAGCCTGTTCGGCTATTTCATCGGGTGTCTCGTCGTGTGGGCGACGCGGGTCCTGGGGACGCTGGCGTTCGGCAAGGAGGCGATGGGATTGGGTGACGTGCATCTGATGGGGGCGGCCGGGGCTGTGGTCGGACCGCTCATGGTGGTCGTCGCTTTTTTCATTGCCCCCTTCTTCGGCTTGGGCTGGGCGCTGTTTCAGATGTTTTTCAAGAAAATTCGCCAGATTCCCTATGGTCCCTTCTTGTCATTCGCTGTTTTGACTGTTATGATTTTCCACGACTGGATTCTAAGCCGCATCGCTGTTGTGTTCTACGGCCAGTGAGGCGGTCCGTAGGGTTTGCGTTTTGCAGGGAGGTGCCGCATGCAGTTCGTCAATCGAAAGCTCGTCGTTCCCCTCGTTTGCGTCGTTTTTCTCTCCTTGGTGTCCGGCTGCACCGACTACAAGAAGAAATACGATTATCTCAATGTCGAGCACCAGAATCTTAAGGGCCGGTTTGAGACCCTTCAGAGCGAGAGACAGCAATTGGCAGACCGCATCGCACAAGACCAGGAGACGATCAACGGACTGCAGCGGGAGATTGAAGAGCTCAACAAGACGCCCGCAGAGGCGACTGGCTTCGGAGAAGGCTATGATGTCGCGTTCGATGCCGCCGCCGGGACGATCACGGTGACGCTGCCGAATACGATCCTGTTCGATTCGGGCAAGGCGTCGCTCAAGAGCGCGACCAGCGCCGAGCTCGATCATATCCTGTCCGTCCTCAAGCAGAAGTATCCGAGCAAGGAGGTCGACATCGTCGGGCACACGGATACGGACCCGATTCAGAAATCCCCGTGGAAGGACAACTGGGAGCTGTCGGCCCAGCGTGCTCTCTCGGTGGCGAGATACTTGATCCAGCGCGGCATTCCGGAGAGACAGGTGCGTGCGTCCGGGTGCGGACCGGCGCGGCCCGTTGCCTCGAACAGCACGTCGGCCGGCAAGGCCAGGAACCGCCGGGTCGAGATCATTGTCAACGTACGGCAGCGCTCCGGCACGTGAGTGGGCCGGAGCGGCCGACCATTGATAATTGCGTCGCGCTCAGGCCGGCGCTGTGATGACGATCACGAACTCGTGATTGTCGGGATCGAGTTGAATCCTCTCGATGAGGCCGGACACCGGCGCCGTTGATGGCGAATCCGTCGACGGAACCTCGGATAGTTGCTGTCCCTTGTGGACTCGTTCACCCACCCGTACGTTCAAGTTCCCGGTCGCGCTGACCCTCAGGATGGTCTCTTGCCCGCTCATTTCACCCGCCGGGGAAACGGTCTGATATCCAGCAGTTGAGCGATTTTCTTTGCGATATCGGTGTTGTCCTGCACGCCCGCGAAGTGTGCCGCACTTGGTCCGATGGCCCACAGGGGGACCGGCGAGCCCGTGTGGCCCTTTGTGGACCAGCGAGCCGTCAGTTCGGCGTCGTCCTTGTCTTCGCCCCCGCTCTCCGTCAGGGTCAAGCCCCCGGTCTCGTGATCGGCGGTGACGACGACGAGCGTGCGTCCATCTCGCAGGGCGAAATCGACGGCCGCCTCGACGGCCTGATCGAAGAGCAGGGTCTGTCGGACGGCCTCGGCGGCGTCGTTGTCGTGGCAGGCCCAGTCGATTTGGCTTCCCTCGATCATGAGGAAGAAGCCGGGCCGGCCGTCGCGAACGCTGGATTCCAGGCAGGCGTGCCTCAACACCTGGATGGCTTTGCCCGCGAGCACGGCCAGACTTGGCTCGGGTTCGGCTGTGGTCATGGCTTCGAGCTGGAAAAGCCCAAGCACATGAGGGCCGCGGCTCGACCGCAGCTCCGAGGCCGTCTCGACAACCGTGTAGCCTGCCTCCTTTGCCTGGGTGATCAGGTCCAGATCGTCCTTGCGACCGCTCTTGGGGTGGGACTTGGGCAGAAAGAACTTCCTGCCGCCGCCGAACAGGACGTTGACCTTGTTCGCGATCAGTTGCTCGGCGATCTTCGTCTCCATCTTCCGCGATCTGACGTGTGCGCCGAACGATGCCGGCGTGGCATGGGTAATGGCGGAGGTCGCCACGAGTCCGGTCGGCATGCCCTTTGCTCGTGCCGCTTCGAGCAACGTGAGATAGACCCTCTCATCCGGGTCCATTCCGATCATGCCGTTCTTTGTCTTGACGCCGGATGCCAGCGCCGTCCCGGCCGCGGCCGAGTCCGTCACGCGAGAGCTGGCCGAGTACGTTCGCACCGTCCCGGCTACCGGCAGCCTCTCCATGTGCAGTTTGCCCCCCGGCCCCGTGGCCTTCGCGCTCGCCAGCGCGACCTGGCTCAGGCCCATGCCGTCCCCGATGCACAGGATCACGTTCCGGACCCTCCGGGCGCTGGTAAGCGGGTAGGGCGCGGCCGTGATCGACGGCTGGTAGAAGCTCAGGTCCTTTGCATCCACTTTCGCCGCGCGGGACTCGGCCCCCGGCGCTGCACACGCGCCTGCAAGCACGATCATCAAGGCGAGAGATGTTGTGGCGATCAACACGGTTCGAACAGCCATTCTCATACGGCACTCCTTACTTGTGAACCGCCGTTCTTACCATACCGGCCCCGTCAATGCAAACACTGAGTGCGCCGTCTTGGGCCGTGAAAAGCGAGGTGACCGCTCGGTCCCCCCGGGTGACCCCTTTCCCAGCGGCCGAGGGTCGCTGGGCGACACGACCCAGCTCATAGTCTCGCCTGCTGCAACTGCACAGAAGGACGGTCGGATCGAGCTGTTCGAGAAAGCCCTCAAGCAGCGTCCTGGTCGAGCCGTGGTGGGGGGCGACGACCACGTCGGCCCTCAATCCCGGATACAGGCGCAGGATTTCCCGCTGGGCGAGCCTCTCGATATCCGAGCACAGAAGGACCTTCCTGCCGGCGAATTCGATCAGGCAAACGAGGGACTTGTCATTGTCGCCAAGTTCCTGCCGGCCGGCCCATTCGTCTGTCGGCCATAGCACCCGGATCTGGGCCGGGCCGGCATCCACGGTCCGTGGCATGTTCTCGACATGCAGGCGCCTTTTCGCCAGGCACTTCAGCAGAACGTCCCTCGTCTGGGGGGCGTCCGATTGCAGAAAGGAGGCCTCATCGGCATAGACGTGACCCACCCGGCGACGGTCCGCGACCTCGGGGATCCCGTTGATATGGTCGATGTCATGGTGGCTTGCGACCATCGCATGGAGCCGGCCGATTCCCATGTAATCCAGGAACGGCGAGATGATTCGCGTTCCCACGTCGCTGCCATAGAGCGAGCCCGCATCGAACAGGACGTTCATCGTGCCGGGCAACTGCACGAGGACGGCCTGCCCGTGGCCCACGTCGAGGCACGTCATGCACAGGTCACTGCGATGCGTCCGCTGCCACTTCATCACACCCAGGCAGACCAGCAGTACGAGCGTCAGCGCCCCGCACAAGCCCTTCTTCAGGGCGGGAGGACGCAGAGGAACGAAGGCGGCGAACAGGATCGTGGCGTAGGTGAGGAGGATGAAGGCAAGCGGCACGCGACCGATGAGAATGTAGCAGAAATCAAGCTTCGCCATAAGCTCGACCATGTGAATGAACACCGCCGCCAGCCCGGAGAGGATGATCCCCAGCAGGGCGCTGAGACTGGGCAGCAGAAAGAACAGGAGGATCTTGAGGAAGCCGAGCGTCAGGATCGCGGCTACCGGCAGGAAGGTCAGTGCCGTCCACAGGCTCGCAAGCGGAGTGATCGTATAGAAGTGGTAGAGGAGAATGCCGGCGCTGCCGAGCCATGCCGCGAACCCTGCGGAGAACAGGCGGATCGCTTCACGGCCTATGTTTCCCATCAGTCGCACGGCGGGCCCGGCTCGTCCATCCGAGGAATGGAGCCGGGCAGGGATTGTCGCGAGCAGGAAGTCCTCTGTCTTCCCGGTGAATGCCAGAATGCCGGCGACGGCGGCGAAGGACAACTGCCAGCCGGCCTCGAATAACTGCGTCGGTCGAAGCAGCAGCAGGATAATGGCCGCCAGCGAGAGCGAATTGAGCGGGTTGACCCGGCGTCGCAGGAGGATGGCCGTGCAGAAGGCCCAGACGATGATGACGGCCCGGAGCGTCGGCGCCCGCGGCGGAACGATCAGCAGGAAGACGATGGTTGCGAGAATGCACACGCCGGCGCGGGCCGGTTTCATCAATCCGGCCAGCTTGCAGAACCACCACACGATGCCGACGAGGATGCCCATGTGCATCCCGGACAAACTGATCAGGTGCAGCAGGCCGGTCTTGCGGAAGGCCTCGTAGGTGTCGGGGTCGATGTCGCGCCTTTCGCCCAGCAGCAGGGCCTCAAGGACCGCCTCGGCCGGCGCATCCGCAGGCGGATCGTCCAGCAGTCCGCGTGCTGCGGCATTGGCGAACGTTCTTCGCAGACTCGCCAAAATACCGCGTCGGCCGTCGGTGCACACCTCGATCGCGTCCCTCGCGGGCACCGAAGCTCCCACATGGACGTCTCTCAGCCGGAGGTATTCGGCGAGGTTGAACTGCCCGGGATTGGTCGGCTCCTCGAACCGATGGAGCCAGCAATACACTTGGATGAGATCGCCGACCTGCAGATTCGGCGTGGGTTCGTTCACATGTACGCGAATGGTGCCGTCGGCTCGCCGCCAGCCGGTCGGTGTCTTGATTCTGTCCAACCTCAAGTAGAATGCGCTCGACGGGTCCGTGTAGACGAATTGGGCGAAGCACCAGTTGGGCACCTCCTGGCGCGGGGGCGTCAGAATGCGCCCCCGGACCGTGGCGAGTATGCGTTCCGGGCCGACCCTGTGGCGAATGTCAGACGGGGCCGTCTTCTCGAATGCGAGCATGCGGACGGCACCAAGGCAGGCAAAGCACAGCAGGCAGGCGTACGCGAGCGTCTCCGGATGCGGCTTGTCCCGGCTCCGCGTGGATGAGATGGCGGCGGCCGTCGTGCCCCCCGCGAGGAGAATCAGCCATATCCATAGCCGGATGTCCCGGTCGCCGGGCAGCGCATCCTGCAGCAGAATGCCAACGATCAGACCCATCGCCGCAAAGAACAATGGCGCCGTGCTCACCAGGCGGCTGCGCAACGTGCGCCCTGCGAGTTGATCGTCGATACGGGCCAATTTTCGCTGGATCGCATCCATCTTCCGGCGGTATTGTACCCGAGGAAACTCCGGAACGCCAGATCTCTGGCGGTGATTTGCCCCGCAGTGGTTTCTGAACCGTTCGCCGATGGTGTGGTATAGAGTATGTTGGACCGTAGAAGAATCATACGGGGGTAGTCAATGACGCGTGAATTGACGGCTTACGAGGTCCTGGAGATCGCGGAACAGATGGAGCGAAATGCGGCCAAATTCTACCGCAAGGCCGCCGGGATGTGCGACGATCCTCGAATCTGCAAGCTGTTCAGCGAGTTGGCTCAGTGGGAGAAGCGCCACGTGCAGGTCTTCGCTGAGATGAAGGAGCACCTGTCGGAGCGGATATGGGAGCTGGGGCGCTTCGAGCCGGACCGTGTGGACGTATCCCAGACCTCGCCACGCCCGGCTGTCTTCGGTGACCACGACCAGCCGTCACAGGAAATGACGGGCGGTCAGACTAAGGCCGACATTCTCCGTATGGCCATCCGGAAGGAAGAAGACGCGATTGCCTATTACACGAGTCTGAGCGAGCTCGTCCTCGGAGAAGGCAATATCGAAGTGATCGAGGACATTATTCGCGAAGAGAACCGGCATGTAAGGATTCTCACGCAATCGCTGGAGCAAATCCTGTAGTCGGTTGCCATTTCGTAGAGATGGTGAACCGTTGACACCCGGCTATGCTACATCATAATGGCACAATCGAGTGGTCATGAATCGTATGTAAGGTAGGGGAGTTTTCCGGCTGCGGAAGCGAATGGATGGTGACCTGATGGACGAGGCCAAAAACGACGCACGCAAGACGGATATCTCGATTGTCTTGTGTGGGCAGGCGGGGCAGGGGGTCCAAACCGTCGAATTTCTGCTGACCAGGCTCCTGAAGCTGGCCGGGCACCATGTCTTTGCCACCAAGGAGTACATGTCCCGCGTTCGCGGGGGCCTGAACTCCACGACCATCCGCCTGTCGGATCGGCCCGTCCGGGCGTTCGTGCAGCGGATGGATATCCTGGTTGCCCTGAACAAGGGGGCCGTCGAACATGTCGCCAGGCGGATCGCCCCGGAGACCATCGTCCTGGCGGAACGCCAGACGATCGGGGACACGCCGGCCCTGGAGGGCTGCACGCTGCTGGAGGTCCCGTTTGAGAAGATCGCGTCCGACCTCGGCAACAAGATCTACTCGAATATTGTTGCGGTGGGGGCCATTGCTGGTCTGGTGGGCCTCGATTTGGATCACATGCGAAGCTATGTGAAGCGCTACTTCTCCGGCAAGTCGGAGGACGTGGTGGCGAACAATGTGAAGGCGGCCGAAGCGGGCTACGGAGCCATGGAACAGATGTCCTTGCCGGCCGGTTTTCCGCTCGAAACCGAAACGAGCGATCGGGTCCGCGAGGACTTGCTCTTGAACGGGGCCGAGGCGGTTGGGCTCGGCGCCATCGCGGGCGGCTGCAACTTCATCTGTGCGTATCCCATGTCGCCCTCGACTGCGGTGCTGGCCTTTCTCGCCCGGCACGGCGGGGATTTCGGCGTCATTGCCGAGCAGGCGGAGGATGAAATCGCAGCGATCAATATGGCGGTCGGAGCTTGGTACGCCGGTGCGCGGGCGATGGTGACCACGTCCGGCGGGGGCTTCGCCCTGATGACGGAAGGCGTGAGTCTGGCCGCGATGCTCGAAACCCCGGTTGTGATTCATCTGGCTCAGCGGCCGGGACCCGCGACCGGGCTGCCGACCCGTACCGAACAGGGCGACCTGGAGTTGGCGCTCTACGCAGGCCATGGTGAGTTTCCGCGAATTATCCTCGCGCCCGGGACCCTGGAGGATGGCTTCACTCTCACGCAGAAGGCGTTCAACCTCGCCGACAAATACCAGGTTCCCGTATTCATCCTCACGGATCAATACTACATCGATTCCTACTACAACACGCCCTCGCCGGACCTGTCGAATGTCCGGGTCGAGAAGCACGTCGTCGAGACGTCGGAGGCATACCGACGCTACGAGATCGTGCGCGAAGGCGTATCGCCGCGCGGCGTCCCGGGATACGGCGCGGGGCTGGTCGTGGTGGACAGCGACGAGCATGATGAAGAGGGCCATATCACCGAGGACCTGGATCTGCGGGTGCGCATGGTCGACAAGCGCCTGGCGAAAGGCCAATCGCTCATGTGCGACGTTGTCCCGCCCGTTCTGGAGGGCCCCGAGGACTACAAGAATCTGGTCATCTGTTGGGGCTCCACGTATCACGCGGTGAAGGAGGGCCTCGCGCGTCTGGGGCGTTCGGACACGGCCATGCTGCACTACAGGCAGGTGTACCCGCTGCATGAGGGTACGGCCGACTATATTGCCCGGGCGGAACGAGCCATCATCGTCGAAGGCAACGCCACGGGCCAGTTCAGCAAGCTCATCGAGCTGCACGCCGGCGTGGCCGTGGATGATTGGCTCCTGAAATACAGCGGGTTGACCTTCAGCGTGGAAGAAATCGCGGACGGTCTCAAGGACATGCTCTCATAAGGACGGCATCGGATGGAAGCCAACCTCTTCGACATGGGTAAGATCGATGTGGCCTGGTGTCCCGGCTGTGGAAATTTCCCCATTCTCAGGACTCTGAAGGAGGCCGTGGCGGAGCTCGGGATCGAGCCCACGCAACTGGTGATGGTTTCGGGGATCGGGCAGGCGGCCAAGATCCCGCACTACCTCCGGGCCCACGTATTCAACGGTCTGCACGGCCGGGCGCTGCCGCCGGCCTCGGCCATCAAAGCGGCAAACCCCGGATTGACCGTGATCGCCGAGAGCGGTGACGGCGACATGTACGGCGAAGGCGGCAATCACTTCATCCACTGCATTCGCCGCAACCCCGACATCACGAATATCGTCCACGACAACATGGTCTACGGGCTGACCAAGGGCCAGGCATCGCCGACCAGCCGACTGGGTTTCAAGACGCCGGTGCAGGTCCGCGGTGTGTGCCTGGAACCCTTCAACCCGATTGCCGTCGCCATTGCCCTCAACGCGAGCTTCGTCGCCCGAGCCAATGCGCAGGACCGGGAGCAGACCAAGGAGTTGATGAAGAAGGCCATCGCACACAAGGGCTACGCGTTGCTGGACATCCTCCAGCCGTGCGTCACCTTCAACAAGCTCAACACGTACCAGTGGTTCAAGGACCACACATACGATCTCGATGACTCGCACGACCCGCACGATCGCGCGGCGGCCTTTCGCAAGGCCACGGAAGCCGACAAGCTGCCGCTGGGCGTCTTCTACATCAGTCCCGACAAGCCGACGTTCGAGGAGAACACTGGCGTTTATCAGCAGGACTCGCGGCCGCTTTACGAGAGAGATGTTGATTTTGAGAAGCTGCACGGGCTGATCCGGACCTTCGAGATGGGTGTTTAAGTGTCTTTGAACGCCTGCGCCGTAGACATCGAAGACGTCAGTGTGATCCGAGGGGGACAGCCCATCCTCACGAAGATCGGTCTGCACGTGACGCCGGGCCGTTGCTGCGCCATCCTCGGCCCGAATGGATCGGGCAAGTCGACGCTGCTTTCCGTCCTGAGCGGCTATACGTGGCCGACCTGCGGCACGGTGAGCATTGGGGGGCAGGTGTACGGCCGGGTGGATCTTGGCCGCGTGCGCCGGAGCATCGGACTGATCGAGCCGTCGCGCAGTCCGGCGTTCGACGGACGCCTGCGCGTGCGCGACGTCGTTGCCACGGGCCTCTTCGGCGCCGTCCGATTGCCTCCTCATGAGGAGATTTCGGCCGAGGCATGGCAGCGGGTCGAGACTGAGATCGAGTTGTTCGAACTCGGACGCCTGCACGAGTATCCGTTCGCCCGGCTCTCCACGGGCGAACAGATGAAGACGCTTCTGGCCCGTGCGATGGTGTCCGAGACGAGCCTGCTGCTGTTAGATGAGCCGACGGCGGGGCTGGATATGGGGGCCCGTGCCGGCTGCGTCGGCATCCTGGACCGGCTCCTGGCCCGCGATCATCATCCGACCCTCGTCATTGTCTCCCACCATCTCGACGAGCTGCCGCGCTCGGTGGATCAGGTGGTCTTGCTCAAGGACGGCCGCGTGGTCGGCGATGGTTCGCCCGATGAGATGCTGACGTCGCAAAGGCTCAGCCGGCTGTTCGATTGCCGTGTCGAAGTGTTTCGAGACAATGGACGATACATCGCCGGCGCGAGCGACGATCCCCGATGAGCACGTCGATCCTGTTCACAAGAGTGCTGCTCGAACGCCTGTACGCCAAGTACAACCATCGTGTGTTCGTCCCCCCTGACCCGCTTCAGTTCGTGTACCGATACACCGACCCGCGCGACATGGAGATCGCGGCGTTCCTGGCGGCGTCGCTGGCATACGGCCGCGTCCGGCACATCGAACGCAGCCTCACTCAGCTCTTCGACCGGATGGACAATGCGCCGTACGAATTCACTTCGCGCTTCGACGATCGCAGCCGGGCCGGACTCCGGAGCTTCAGGCACCGCTTCACCGCAGGGGACGACCTGTCCGATCTGCTCGGTCTGTTCCGGCGCGTCCTGGATGATTATGGCAGCCTGGAATCCTCCTTCGCGAGGGGCTGTCGCGACGAGGACGCCACGGTGCTGCCCGCCTTGAGCACATTCTGCGATTCCCTTTGCCGCATGTACACGGATACGCACCGAGGGCCGGTCCCTACAGGACTGAACTACCTTCTGGCCAATCCGAGCCGGGGCAGTGCGAGCAAACGGCTACATCTGTTCCTGCGCTGGATGGTGCGGCGTGATGAAGTGGACACTGGATTATGGAAGTCCGTTGACAAGGCGAAACTAATCGTCCCCATCGATGTGCACATGGGTCGGCTCTGCCGCATCCTGGGCCTGCACGGCGACAAGACCGCCTCCTTGCGTACGGCCGTGAGAATCACACAGAGTTTTGCGAAGATGGAGCCCGCCGATCCGGTCAAGTACGACTTCGCCCTCTCACGAATCGGCATCCTTGAAGACTGCACCGGCCGATATCGCGCGGAGTGTCAGCCTTGCGAGCTTTTCCGACGATGCGCACAGCGGCACGCCTGGTCCGACCGTGCCGTTTGAGCGCCAGGGATGCCTCTTGTCTGCAGCCCCGGCTACTGTTCGGCATCCGTTGCCGTTCGTTGCCGAAGGAACACTGTTGATCGATCCGTCTGATCCATCAGAGTATCTGCTCGGCAACTTCCACCTTCAGCAGCGAACGCACGTTCTCGATCTGATTGGCAATCGTCACGATGGAAGACCCGGCAAACAGCAGCCCCACGGCGACGTTGTCCAGTGTGGTGACCAGTGACCCGGAATCGCCCGGCGCCGACATATTCGTGGTCATGATCTGGTCTCTGAACCTCGCCACGAGTCCGCCGCCGTAGCCCACATCGACGGTCGCATTGACGACGGTGATTCGGCCGATCGTGAAGTTCGTCGTTCGTCCGGTCTTCTGAACGATCGTGCCGACTCTAATGTTGGCTTTTCGCCGCCAGCCCCGTACATACCCGATCCAATACACTTCACGGTCCAGGTCATGGAATTGCCCTTCGGCGAGGGCCGCATCGACGAGGTTCTTGTGCAGGAACCGCGGGACCTTCGGCTCGAACGTGATGGGAATGAACCGGTTCAGAATGCCGATGCGGTCCGTCGGATCGACTCCGCCGTCATACGGGCCCGGCTGAAGGATCGGGTCTCCGGGCGAGGCCTTGTTGCTGTTCGCCAGCACGTGGTTGTTGCTGAGGATATAGAAGCTCCGGGGGATGCCGATCCCGTGGGTGGGCCGCCTCACACTGGCGCCGGGCAGCATGTCGTACACACACGTGGCGATCGTCCCCGCCGTGATCTTCACGTGCCCCACACTGTAGCCGCCTTCCGCTGGGCGAATTCGCCTTGCCAGACTGTGAACGGCCGCTTCCTGTGGGGCCTCTTCTCCCGCGAAGGGATATCCTATCGCCATGACATCCGTCTGCATGGTCTTGAGTTCCGGCGGTATGGCATCGGCCTTGCTGAGCTGGCCTTTCTCCACTTTTTGACTCACCAGAACCACCAAAGCCGGCTCGCCCGTGGCTTGCCCGTTTCGCCATTTGACGCCCAGGCCCATGCCCTGGACGTTGGCACGGAGTCGCTCAGGCTCCAGGAACTCCTCGGCCGCAGCATCGTAGGCCTTCTGAGCTTCCGCCTGGGCGGAAGCACTCAACATCATTTTGCTGTCTTCCGTTTCCATAGTCTTGCCCCTTTCCTTTCCAGTAGTCTTTTTGTTTGTCTTCTTCTTGGCCATGGGCGTCTCTCCTTTCTGTTGTGCCAATCCATGATTGAGGCTTCGTTTGACGCCCCTATTCCGTCAGTACTTCGGCTCACGTACGGCGGTCAGGGGATTCTGCGGCGGTGCCGCTGTGCGTCACTGGGGTTGGGCCGTAACGGTCCCTATTTCCTCCACATCGGTTCCGTACTCTTCCAGTCTCTTCGGGACGACATGCTCCGGACGGAGCGAGGATTCGGGAACTTTCTCCCTGACAAGCACTTTGATGGTCTGCTCTCCCCGCCTTTCGCCTATGCCGACGCCCACCACGTTGGGCAGCTTCATCAAGAGGTCCTCATTACGTCTCATCACTGCTTGGATGTCCATTTTGCGCCGCCTTCCTTTCTGCCGCCGGCCGGGATATATCATGTGATCCGCTCGGCTCTGTATCCACACACACCGGGCCCTGTTGCTGATGTCATCATTAATGATGACGGAAGATCTCCCCCATGGGAAACCAGACGCTCGTACGCTCGGCTCCACGGCCGCGTCAAACATTACGATACTGTGTGGAAAGAACCCACAGCCCCAAAAGACATGCGTCTGCCGGCTCGTCGAAGAAGTGTCGTCAATGGTGCATTGGCCGGCAAGGGCAGTATCCTCGCGGGTTCCGACACCTGTCAAGCAAAAATCGCAGAATTTTAGGGCGTGCGGTTTTGGGTTTCGCAGCGGGTTCTCCGCGGCCTGGAACGCACGGTGCCGGAACCCCGTTCGGTGCCTCCGTTGGCCCGGACCACGTTTCTGAGTCGCCACCGAGGATGGGATGATTCGGATGCAGTTGCCCCGGGGGGTGTCATTGCCGCATGGAGGAGTTCTGCTGACTTCGGCGATTTTGCGCTCCAAAGAATATCGGGGGCTATGGTACACTCTGGCGATCGACGCCCCACGGGGCTGGTGACCGAGCATGGCGGCAACCGTCTTTGCGCAAGGGACTGGACGAATGGACATCGGAGATATTGAGAAATACTCATCGGCGATCACCCTTTCCGACATGGAGGTTTTCGTTTTTCCGGAACTGATGTACAGCCTGGTCTTGGCGAACATCATGAGCCCGATCCTCTGGACGTGGCGGGACCTCGACTCGTTCCGGAAGCTCGAGGGGAAGGGCAGTTACCGCAAGCTGATGCGCCTGCGGCAATTCATCATGGACGAGTTCGACTTCAACCTCGACCTGGAGACCTGGGGCCTGACCGACCAGAAGACCGAGTTGAAGCGCTTCGCGCCGTTCCTGTCGCCGCAGCAGATCGCCGAGAGCAACGCGCTATTCGGCTATCAGGGCGACAAGTACTATTTCGACGTGGATATCCGCAAGCACTTCGGTCTCGACAAGTACGACGGCGACATCATCCCGTTCTGGAAGACCGAGACGGTCGAGGCGATGTACGGCTTCCGGTTCAAGCCCGGCTACGGCAAGGCGGCCGGCGAATGCGTGTCGCTTGCGACGCTCTACGCCGCCGCGGCCTTCATCGTCTGCGGCATTCCGCTGGAGGAGATCTATCTGATCCTGACGCCGCTGCACTCGCAGAACTATATCGACCTGCAGGACGGCATCCTCACGAACAACCGCCGGCTCGTCACCAAGACCATGTGGTTCAACGGCACCGAGATTTCCGACAAGGCCCAGCGGGCGCTGCGCAACGAGCAAGTCACCATCGTGACCCATCCCACGGGGCACATCCACTGCCTGTACGACGAGGCGACGATCGATCCGAAAGCCTACAACCGCTTCACGTCGCGGCTGGGCGAGTATCTATCGATCGATCTGACCATGACGAGCTTCGCCAGCTTCCTGCGCTGCCAGACCAAGTACCAGAAGTACTTCCAGATCTGCCGCGATTGTCACGGACAACCACGGTTCCTCAAGGCCGAGACCCTGTTCAGCTACGAGCACGGCAGTCCGTACAAGATCGGCGACGCCACGCACGACAAGCTGCTGGCGGAGGTGGCTGACGAGGACTTCGCCCGGTCGGAGCTGCGCGGCCGTATCCGCTGCGACCACCTGAACGAACTCCTCAGCCGGCAAAAGATCGATGTCCGCCAGGTAGAAGGGCGGCAGGTTCTGCGGGCGTTCATGCAAGGAACGATCCCGGAGGCCGACAAGTTCATCGCGGACATAGCGAACTTCGTGCATATCGAGCCGAAGCTGCCCGCACGCGACAAGAGCTTCAAGAGCGCCGGCGCGATCGAGCTATCCGTCGATCAAAGCCGCGAGGAGATCATCGAGCACCTTCGCTCCCAGCGTCGCAGCAATCGCGTGGCGGACCTGGCGTTCTACGCCTATCGCGACATGGAGACCTGCGATTGGCGGCCCTTCGTCAAGGCGGCGGTCGAGCGCAGCCCGGTCTCGCTGGAAATGGCCCGCTCGAAGGACGTCGACGAAGTCTATGCATGGCTCGGGCAGATGGACGGCGGCTCGCTCTACGATGCCAACCGGCTGGCCCAGCCGGACGAGGTCGCCAACTACCACACCGGCGACGGCCTCGAAAAAGCCTTCCTCCTCGCCAACATCCTCCGGAACCGCCAGCCCGACCAAACCGTGCGCCTGAAAGTAGATGGCCTCGATGTCCTCCTGCGTGGAGCGGACGAGTACCGCTTCACCTCGGCCAAGACTCTGCAAGCCGAGGTGGACATCGACCCGGACGGCGCTATCACCGTCGACTCCCGATCAGCGGGATAACCACTTCTGTCTGCGCCGACGGAGTATCCGATCCTTATCGGCGAACGGCACAGTTAGAAACCAGACACATTTGCACTGCTAACACGGAACAACTGGAAGTTCTTTGCAGTTGTAGGGTTGGTTCTCAACCCACGCGTCAATGTTGGAGATTCCTTCCAGATGATTGCGCGGTTTTCGCATGAGTCACTGCATCCCCGCATTTTATGTCGGGGCCGAAGACGGCGTTTAGCGCATTCGGGGTACCAGTGGAGAGAGCTCGTCTCGCGTGGGCAGCAGGAAGGATTCCCACCGCCGATCGATCGACGCTGCGGTTCCAGACTCCCGCTGGCACCTCCCAAAGCGCTAAACGCATTGGTTCCGGCCGAACGCCGGGCTGCGCAACCTGCGGATGCCCCCTCTTGGACTACGAACGGCACAGATACCACGAATTCCAGCAGGGAGGCCTTTGCATTCGTACTACTACCTGTGAGAATCTTGTTTTCTTGCGCAGATTTCTCATGCTGAGATTGCGTTTAGCGCATAGCAGGCTGCCAGCAGACTTGGGGCCGGACCCCGTTGATTGCTCGGAACAGGCGTGTTTTTCGATGGGTCTGGCATGCCATCCTGCTGGTAGCCCCCAAAGCGAAAAAACGCGTTGTGGTTGCGGCCGAGGGCCGCGCTGCGTGTTTCGTGGGATTCGCTGTTCCAGGAAATTGTCCTTTGCGTTTCTATCGGCGGGGCTCTACAATGGGGCCTTGAATGCGGAATGAATCGCCTCTGTGAGATGTAATCGGTAGGGTGGGGCGTGCCCCACCTGCAAGCTTCATTCGGAACGCAAGAAAGGATAGGTCATGAACAAGAAGTACTACGTTCTTGTGGCAATTCTCCTTGTTGGCGGGATCGCATTGTTCGCTGTGGCGATCAGGCCCCGCGCGGTAACCACGAAGGTTGTCTTGTCCGGCCCTGAGGGCTTGCGGGTGACGGGTTCATGTACGGCTGACGGCAAAGAGCATGATGTAAACGAGACCCTGCCGGCCGAGATTACGGTTACCGCCAAACGCATGTCTCTGACGGTTGAGAGTTTCGCTGAGACGGAAAGCGTGATGGCGGAGGTCTTCGTGGATGGCAAGCCGCGTGTCTCAGGGGCCCAGCGGCACATCCGAGTCGATGTGACCGTCAACAGCGTGTTCTCTTCGCCTCGTGCGTTTCTCAAGGCCTATTAGAGAAACCGTGAGAGAGCAGGGACTGTTTCCGCGGCTTCGACCGTCCGTCAGGAACGCAAATAAGGGAGAATCGGTATGTCGCTTTGGGTAATTGTTGCTGCACTGCTCATCGCTGGTGCTGCCGTGGGAGTGGTCGGGTTCCAGAAGAACAGCGGCGTCATGATGGTAGCCTCAGGCGCATGGGCCTTGTTCTTCGTGGGCTGCGGATTCGCCGTGGGTTTTTCCGACGTGTTTGTCCTGTTCGCCTTCCCTCTCATCGGAGCCTTCGGCGTGACCATCCTCGCCCTGGGCCTCAAAGCCCTGTTCAAGTAACGACGAACAAGCGATAGCGCACATGGGCGCGAATGACGCAAATGCCGCGAATCCGAGAGGAAACCCCTCCGTATTCGTGTGTTTCATGCGATTCGCTGTTTCAAGAATCGCTCTTGACATTTCTGTCGGCGGGGCTCTACAATGAGCGGTGGACCTTGGCCGAAGGGGCCCCTGTCGCGAGCCGGAACAACCCTCGGTCGAGAGTGTGGAAGTCTCGGGAGAGAACGGCAAATGGGTAGATCGGCCCATCATATTGCGACGGTACCCTGGCAAGGTG